>JBDUAP010000131.1:0-7453 GCA_040004585.1 Sporichthyaceae bacterium | reverse complement strand
ATCGCGGCCTCCTCTGGCCGTTGCGCGCCGACTGTCGTCACCATGGCTATGCGCTAACCGTGACCTCGACCCGCTGGAACTCCTTGAGGTCGGAGTAGCCGGTCGTAGCCATCGCCCGCCGCAGGGCGCCGACGAAGTTCATCGAGCCGTCGGACACCCGCGACGGTCCGAGCAGGATCTCCGCCAGCGTTCCGACGGTGCCCACCTTCATCCGCTCTCCACGCGGCAGCTCGCCGTGGTGTGCCTCGGAGCCCCAGTGGTAGCCACGGCCGGGGGCGTCGGTAGCGCGCGCCAGCGGCGACCCGATCATCACTGCGTCCGCGCCGCAGGCGATCGCCTTGGACACGTCGCCTGATCGGGTGACGCCACCGTCGGCGATGACGTGCACGTAGCGCCCACCGGACTCGTCGAGGTAGTCACGGCGAGCTGCATGTACGTCGGCGACGGCGGACGCCATTGGCACCTCGACCCCGAGCACGGTGCGCGTCGTGTGTGACGAGCCGCCGCCGAACCCGACCAGCACGCCGGCCGCTCCGGTGCGCATCAGGTGCAGCGCCGCCTGGTAGGTCGCACAGCCACCGACGATGACGGGCACGTCGAGCTCGTAGATGAACTGCTTGAGGTTCAGCGGCTCGGCGCGCCCGGAGACGTGCTCGGCGGACACCGTCGTACCGCGGATGACGAACAGGTCGACGCCGGCGTCGACGACGGTCTTCCACAGCTTCGCGGTGCGTTGTGGTGACAGAGCTGCGGCGACAGTCACACCGGCGGCACGCACCTTCTCGATCAGGGCCGCCACCAGCTCGGGACGGATCGGCTCGGCGTAGATCTCCTGCATCCGTCGGGTCGCGGCGTCGTCCTCGAGGCTGGCCACCTCGTCGAGCAGCGGGCCGGGGTCGTCGTAGCGGGTCCACAGCCCTTCCAGGTTGAGCACGCCGACGCCACCGCAGCGTCCAATCGCAATGGCCGAATCCGGTGACACCACCGAGTCCATCGGCGCAGCGAGGACGGGGATGTCGAAGCGGTAGGCGTCGATCTGCCAGGCGACCGAGACCTCCTCGGGGTCGCGGGTGCGCCGGCTCGGCACGATCGCGATGTCGTCGAAGGAGAAGGCAGTGCGGCCGCGCTTGCCCTTGCCGATCTCGACCTCGGTCATCGTGTGACGACGCTCCTCAGCGGGAGTGGTAGTTGGGAGCCTCGACGGTCATCTGGATGTCGTGCGGGTGGCTCTCGGTGAGGCCGGCGGCGGTGATGCGCACGAAGCGGCCTCGCTTCTGCAACTCGGGGACGGTGGCGGCGCCGACGTAGAACATCGACTGGCGCAGGCCGCCGACGAGCTGACCGGCCACGGCCGAGAGCGGTCCTCGGTAGGGGACCTGGCCCTCGATGCCCTCAGGCACGATCTTGTCGTCTGTGCCCACGTCGGCCTGGAAGTAGCGGTCCTTGGAGTAGGACACCTTGCCGCGGGAGGCCATCGCTGCGAGCGATCCCATGCCCCGGTAGGACTTGTACTGCTTGCCGTTGACGAACACCAGGTCGCCTGGGCTCTCGTCGCATCCGGCCAGCAGCGAGCCGAGCATGACCGTGTCGGCACCGGCGACGATGGCCTTGGCGATGTCGCCGGAGTACTGCAGCCCGCCGTCACCGATCACGGGGACACCGGCAACCTTGCAGGCCTTGGCCACTTCGTTGATGGCGGTGATCTGCGGTACGCCGACCCCGGCCACCACTCGGGTAGTGCAGATGCTCCCGGGCCCAACACCAGCCTTTACTCCGTCAACGCCCGCGTCGACGAGCGCCTGCGCGCCTGCACGCGTCGCGACGTTGCCGGCGATCACCTGAACGTGCCGGGTCGCCGAGTCGGACTTCAGCCGGCGGACCATGTCGAGCATCAATCGCGAATGACCGTGCGCGGTGTCTGCCACGAGGACATCCACGCCGGCGTCGACGAGAGCGGTCGCCCGCTCCCACGCGTCGCCGAAGAAGCCGACCGCCGCGGCCACCCGCAGCCGGCCCTCCGCGTCCTTGGTGGCGTGCGGGTGCTTCTCGGACTTCACGAAGTCCTTCACCGTGATCAGCCCGCTCAGCCGGCCGGCGCCGTCGACCAGCGGAAGCTTCTCGATCTTGTGCTTGGCGAGCAGCGCGGCCGCGTCGTTGCTGGAGATTCCCATCGGCGCGGTGACCAGCGGCATCGGCGTCATCAGCTCGCGGACCGTGCGCGTAGCGAACTCCTCGGCAGGCACGAAGAGCAGGTCGCGGTTGGTGATGATGCCCAGCAGGGTGCGGTCCTCGGTGACCACGGGCAGGCCGGAGACTCGGTATTGACCGCACAGAGCATCGAGCTCGGCCAGGGTGGCGTCCGGGCTGATGGTGACCGGGTCGGAGACCATGCCCGACTCGGAGCGCTTGACCAGGTCGACCTGGTGGGCCTGCTCGTCGATCGAGAGGTTGCGGTGCAGGACGCCGATGCCGCCCTCGCGGGCCATCGCGACAGACATCCGGGCCTCGGTGACGGTGTCCATCGCGGCCGACAGCAGCGGGACCCGCACGGAGATCTCGCGGGTCAGCCGCGAGGTGGTGTCCACCTCGGAGGGGATGACATCGGTCTCCTGGGGCAGCAGCAGGACGTCGTCGAACGTCAGAGCGAGCGGAGCGATGTCCTGAGCGTTGTCCGCGTCATCCAGGTCGTCCACGCGGCCCATGCTACCGGCGGACCGACGCTACTCCCGGGTCGCCTTCTGGTTATTCGCTGCCGCGCCGGACTTGGCTTCTGACTCGGCCGCGGCCTGACCGGTGGACGGCTTCTCGCTGTCGTTCTGCCGAGGCTTGAACGTCTCCGCGGACGACTTCCGCGGAGCGCTCGGCGCCTTCGCCTTGTCCTGCGGCGGGTAGGACTTGGGCTGGTCCACCGGCTTCTGGACCTGACCTGGCGCGCCGGACCCGCCGGCGTGGGAGCCGTTTGTGGCCGCCGGAAGGGTCGGGGGTTGGGCGTCGTCGGCCTTCTTGCTCGCGGCCTCGGCCCGGGCAAGCTTCGCCTCGAGCGCCGCAAGCTGCGCGATCACGGCCCGGTCCGCACCGCGCGGCTTCGCGTCAAGCGTGGCGTGCAGCCGCTTGACCCCGCGGTGTGCGCGATCGAACTGACCGGCGTCGATTGCGGCGTCGATGGACAGGACCTGCTGACGCACACTCTCGTTTCCGGCTACCCGCGGCGCGGGCTTCGTGTCATTGCCGGCGACCGTGGAGATGACATTGCGGTACGGCGTGAGCGGGTCGCCCGTGACGGCGGCGGAGACACCGCTGACCGAGGCGAGCCCGGCGACGATCAGGGCTGCCGTCACGGCCCGCGCGGTGCGCCTGCGTGCGGCGTCGGAGAGGCTGGGAATCTCGCCCGTGGCGGCGGACCGCAGCGGCATCTGCAGCGGCGTCGCGAGCAGGTCCGCCAGCCCGGCGTCCACCTCTGCGGTCAGGGCGGACAGCAGGAACAGCACGTCCTCGCCCATCGGCTCGCGGGCCTGACGGCGGGCCAGCTCGTCGAGCGCCTCGTCGTCGCGCTGGACGGCGATCAGGTCGAGCTCGCTGCGGGGTCCGTAGATGCTCATGCGCGGAGCTCCTCGCCGGCGAGGTTGCGGAGCCGGGTGAGGGCGCGGTGCTGGGCGACCCGCACGGCTCCCGCCGTCATGCCCAGGGTGTTGCCGGTCTCCTCGGCGGAGAGGCCGACCGCCACCCGCAGGATGAGCAGCTCGCGCTGCTGGGCGGGTAGCAGGTTCAACAGCTCGCGGGCGCGCGCGGCATCGCTCTGCCGGACGACCTCGTCCTCCGGGCCAAGCCGCTCGTCCGGCCCGTCGGGCACATCTTCCGTCGGAACGGCCTGCCGCATCGCCGCACGCTGCACGTCGGCGATCTTGTGTGCCGCGATCCCGAAGACGAACGCCTCGAAGGGGCGCCCCTCGTCGCGGTAGCGCGGCAAGGCCTTCAGCACGGCGATGCACACCTCCTGGGCGACGTCGTCAGCGGCGTGTTCGCTGCCGGGGAGCCGGCCCAGCCGGGCCCGGCAGTAGCGATGGACCATCTGACGGACGCGGGCGAGAAGCCCATCGGTGGCACGCGCGTCCCCCTGGGCCGCACGAGCCGCAAGCTCCCCCATGTCCTCGCCCGCCTCCGCGTACGTGGACATCGGCGCGCGGCTCTCCGGCGTTACGTCTTCGGGTGCTTCCAGTGGCTGGACCACCGGGGTCACCGCACCAGTCCCCAGCGGAACCCCATGGCGACGGCCTGAGCGCGGTCCGCGGCTCCCAGCTTGCGGAACAATCGGCGGGCATGGGTCTTGACCGTGTCCTCGGAGAGGTAGAGCTCCTTACCGATCTCGGAGTTGCTCCGACCGCGGCCCATGCCGCGCAGGACCTGCAGTTCGCGCTCGGTGAGCACCGGCATGCCGCCGGGAGCGTCGGGGCGAGAGCGGGGCGCGGAGCGACGCGATGAGCTGTCGGCCAGCGCCTGGGTCACCATCGCGCTGAGCTCCTCGCGAGAGGCGTCCTTGACGAGGTATCCGCGAGCGCCTGCGTTGACTGCGCGGGCCACGCCCTCGACGTCCTCGGCCATGGTCATCATGATGACACCTGCCTGGGGCGACGCGGTGAGGATCCGGCGGGCCGTCTCGACGCCGCCGATGCCGGGCATCCGCACGTCGAGCAGCACGAGATCGGGCTGCTCGGCCCCCCAACGGACCAGCCCCTCCTCACCGGAGCCGGCGACGGAGACCCGGTCGACGCCGGGGATCGTCGCCACGGCGCGGCGGAGTGCCTCCCGCGCCAGCGGTGAGTCGTCACAGACAAGAACGGTGGTCACAGCGAGGGGTCGCCGCAGACGAGAACGTGTTCGGACATCGCGCGCACGTCACCTCCCGGCCGGGGCCCTCCCGGCGCTAGGGAAAGTCATCGGCACGCGCCGGGCTGATCGTGAGCCTTTGATCGCGCCCGGTTGGGCTCGCCGGGCACGCTCAGTGCTCCTGCAACCCCCCCGGTGCGGCGGGCTCAGCCCCCGAGGAGGGCGCTGACGTCCGGGCGGGCCAGCCACTGGTCGCGCAGGCCGTCCGGGACATCCTTGGCGATGGTCTCCACGGTGGCGCGGGCGGAGGCCAGGCATCGGGTGCTCTGCTCGGGGTCGCTGTCGGCCAGCAGGGCACCGAGAACGGCTCTGGAGGGCCAGAGCAGGGGCAGGGTCCCCAGGCTCTCCGCGAGCAGCCCGCCCCGCTTGAGCGCGGTCGCGGCGTCGTCGAGCCGGCCGACCTCGACCTGGGCCACGCCCAGGAACAGCAGGCCCTTGGCGACGTGGCGGGGCGCGCCAGAGCGCTCGGCCAGGTCCACCGCCTGCTCCGCCGCGGTGGCGGCGGTCTCCCCGTCACCGACGAGGAGACCGACCTCGGCGTCCAGCCAGCCGAGCCTGACCCGCTGGCGCCACCAGTCGGCGCGGCCCTCCGCGAGCCGCTGGGCCGCCACCAGCTTCTCCTGGGCGGCGGCCTTGTCACCCAGCCCGACCCCGTCGGCGGCCAGGCCGAGCAGACAGTCGAATGCGGCTTCCCCCGTGCGGTCGGTGCGGGCCAGGCCCTGCTCGTCGTATGTGCGTGCCACGTCGTGGCGCCCGAGCTGACGGTGCACGCTCGCGATCGAGGCCGATGCGAGCGCGGCGAAGATCTGGAGCTCGGGGCCGGGGTCTCCCTCGGGGGTGGCGATCGGTTCGAGGACCTGCAGCGCACTGCCGTAGCGCCCGGTGGAGGACAGGCACACGCCGAGCAGCCAGCCCGCTGCGCCTGCCTCGGCGCTGAGCCCGGCCGAGAACGCCAGCTCGACCGCGCGGCGTAGGGGGTCGACGCCCGCCTCGGGCCGGCCGTGGAAAGCGGCCCGCTCACCGGAGGCGAGCAGGCCGGCGAGGTCCTCGGACACGACTCACCCCATCTCCGGTCTGCGCCTGCTCCGCGACGTTATCGCGGGTCGGTCATCGGTGTTATCCCGGCGGCCGGTCCATGCCGAGCGCTGCGGTGACCGCATCGACGGCGCTCGGGAGGTCTTTGAGGATCTGCGCGTCGGCGGGCAACCGCGGGTGACCCAGCCAACCCGGCCCGCCGAGGAGCAGCGTGTGGCCGGGGCGCATGACGGGCAGCGTCGTGACCGTGGCGCCGCGGGAGCGACGGTCGGAGCCCTGCGCCCAGAGGAAGACGACCGCGGCCCCGGTCCGGGCCACCGCGGTGCTCAGGGCAGCCACCGGGAGGCGAGGCCCGAGCATGCGCACCGAGACGTGGCGCTCCGCCAGGGCAGCAGCCAGGGCGTGCAGCGGGATCCGGTGCTCCTCGGGCTCCAGGGCGGCCAGCAGGACCGGGCGGGCGTTGCGGGGCCGGGTGAGCCCGCGGGTCACCGCCCGCAGCGCGTCCTCGATGCACTCGGAGAGCAGATGCTCGACCTCCACGCCGGAGCCGGTGGTCCGCCAGCGCTCCCCCACTCCGTGCAGCACCGGCACCAGGATGTCGTCCCACGTCGACACCACACCGCGGCGGGCGAGGCTGGCCGAGATCACGCCCGCGCAGGCTGCGCTGTCGAGCGCCATCGCGGCGCGCGCCAGGCCGCGCGCGGCGGGAGAAGCAGAGCCGAGCGGTACGACGCGTCCGCCGCCGCTGCGGGCCCACCGCGAGGCGCGGACGGGTGCGCCGAGCGGCAGGTCGAGCAGCAACGGAGTCATGCCGGCCAGCGCCTGGACATCGGTGCCGAGTGCGGCCTCGGCTGCCTGAGCCGGCGAGACACCCTCCAGCATCAGCCGCCGCATCAGGGTCAACCGGGCCAGATCTGCCGCCGTGTAGCGGCGATGCGACCCCGTGACGTGCGACGTGGGACCGACGCCGTAGCGGCGGTCCCACGTGCGCAGCGTTCCCGGGGCGATGCCGAGGCGACGGGCTACCGAGGCGACGCCGAGCCCGACGTCGAGGTCAGGCTCCGAAGAGCTGAACTCAGCGTCCTCGGGCCTGCCTTCGGGCTCGCCGCCGGTCGGGTCCGACGGGTCAGTGGGAGTGACCGTGACCGTGCCCGTCTGCGCCCTCGGGCGCCTCTTCCTTCTTCTCCACCACCAGCGTGTCGGTGCTGAGCACCATGCTCGCGATCGACGCGGCGTTCTGCAGTGCCGAGCGGGTCACCTTGACCGGGTCCAGCACTCCCTGAGCCACCAGGTCGCCGTACTCCAGCGTCGCCGCGTTGAACCCGGCGGCGAGGTTCTTGCCGCCGCCGTTCTCGCGCACGTGCGAGACCACGACGTAACCCTCCTGGCCGGCGTTCTCGGCGATCCAGCGCAGCGGCTCGTCTGCCGCCTTGCGCACGATCGCGACCCCAGTCGCTTCGTCACCGGTGAGACCAAGGCTGTCGTCGAGCACGGAGACAGCGTGCACCAGGGCGGAGCCGCCGCCGGCCACGAT
>JBDUAP010000130.1:0-7456 GCA_040004585.1 Sporichthyaceae bacterium | reverse complement strand
GAGCAACGGCCGCCTATAGCGGCCGGACCGCGCCGCCATGCCGGTCAGCGACCGCCCCCCGGACCCCCGTGCCAGACCGAGGAGAACGGTCTCGGCCTGGTCGTCGCGGGTGTGCGCCAACAGCACAGCGACCGCACCGTGCTGCTCGGCCGCGGCGTCGAGCGCGTTATAGCGGGCCGACCGGGCCGCCGCCTCCGGACCCCCGCCGGAACCGACCTCGACGACACGGACCTCGACCGGACCCAGACGCAGCCCGGTCAGGGTGGCCGCGACCTGCCGCGCGTGCTCCCCCGATCCGAGCTGCAGGCCGTGGTCGACCGTCACTGCCCCGGCCCGCAACCCAACCCGCGGCACCTCGAACGCCACGGCAGCCGCGAGGGCCAGTGAGTCGGCACCGCCGCTGGCGGCGACCAGAACCAGGTCGCCGGCTTCCAGATCGGCCAGCCCACGTCGTACGGCGAGGCGCACCGCCGCGACGGCCGGACTCGGACCCATGCGCCGACGTTAGGCGCTCAGCCGTGTACGCGCTTGACCCACGCGCCCGGATCGGCGAGCTCGGCCTTGGTCGGCAGGTTCTCGGGTCGTTCCCACACCTTGTTGAAGGCGGCCATGTCGGTCTGCTCGACGACGGCACGGACGAAGCGTTCGCCGTCGCGGTACTGCCGCAGCTTGGCGTCGATCCCGAGCAGGCGCCGGACGACTTGCTCGAGTCGGCTGGCCTCCTTGCGGCGGCGCTGGAACTTCGCGCGGATCTCGGCGACCGACGGAATGACGGTCGGGCCGACACCGTCCATCACGTAGTCGGCGTGGCCTTCGAGCAGGGACATCAGCGCGGTGATGCGGTCGAGGATCTCCCGCTGGGCCGGCGTCTGCACGACCTCGATGAGCGAGCCACCCTCGGCCTCCGCTCCACCTCGGACCGCGTCGTAGGCCGCACCGGCAGCTGCCCGAAGGCGCCGCAGCACCGCGGCCGAGTCGAGGTCGGTCTCCTCGACGAACGCCCGGATCTCGGTCATCACGTGCTCACGCAGCCACGGCACCGCACCGAACTGCACGCGGTGGGTCTCCTCGTGCAGGCAGACCCACAGCCGGAAGTCGCGCGGGTCGACGTCGAGCTCCTGCTCGGCAGCGACGATGTTCGGCGCGACGAGAAGGAGCCGGCCCGGTCGCGAGTCAGCGGTCTCGCCGTACGGCGGGAAAAGCTCGTACTGGCCGAGGACTTTGGTGGCCAGGAACGCCAGCAGCGAGCCGGTCTGCGCACCCGTGACGCGGGCGCCGACCGCAGTCGTGATGGGGGAGCCCGAGCCGCGCTTGGACAGCTTGTCGATGACCGGCTCGAGGACGGTGCGGAAACCTTCTGCGTTGGCGCGGATCCAGGCGGGCCGGTCGATGACAGCAACCGAGGAGCCGTCGGTATCGGCGACCAGGCCGGTGTAGTCGCGCACGTGCTGCTGTGCCTGCTCCGCGTAGCGGCGAAGGTCCTCGACGGCGGCGCGCGCCTCTGGTCGGGAGATGACGGGACCGGGACGCACCAACCAGGTGCCGGTCGTAACGGCGAGGTCCCAGTCGACCATGGCGGAAGAACTCATGTGTTCACCGTACGTCGGGTGCGGGTGATCGTGCCGGTGGCCCGAACGGTCGTTGACCGCCCGGGCCACCGGGAAGAACTGTGGTGCGTCAGGTGAAGACGCTCACTCCACCAGGTCCGACGAGAAGACCGACGATGATGAGCACGATGCCGAGTAGGACCTGTCCGCGTACGAGGGTGACAATCCCCCACACGACCAGGGCCACGGCGATGAGCCACAGGATGAATGTCATAGGTTTCTGCCTCCTTCCGGAACGCTTATTGCCCGGTGTGCAACGGCTCAACCCCCGGAGTTCGGGTTCACCCGTCCGGACCAGTGAGGGCCGCGGCGATCCGGTCCAACGCGATTCGTGCCCCAAGTGCGTTTGAAACCCGAACGTCGTCGGTCATCAGCGCGAAGGCGAGCAGTCGCGGCTGTCCTGGCGGGGAGCCGTCAGCGCGAGCAACCACCCCGGCCAGTGACGCCACCCCGGTGAGAGTCCCGGTCTTCGCGCGCACCACCCCGGCGCCGCCGCGGCCGGCACCAGGTCCGAAGCGTTCGGCCAGCGTGCCGGAGAAGGCTGCGACCGGCAGGCCCGTGACCAGCGGTCGCAGCCGGGGGTCGGCACCGTCGCCGGCAGCCAGCGCCAGCAAGGCGCCGAGGGTCTCCGGTGCGATCCGCGACCGGCGCGCGAGCCCACTGCCGTCCAGCAGCGCGAGACCGTCGGTCGGCACGGCCAGCTCGGCCAGCACCTCGGCAACCGCCGCAGTCCCTCCCTCGAACGTCGCCGGCTGATCACGGCTGGCTGCCACCAACCGGGTCAGGGACTCGGCCAGGTCGTTGTCGCTCCTGGCGAGCATCGTCTCCACCAGCGACGAGATCTCCGGTGAGCTGACGGTGCCGAGGGTCTCCGCGTCCGGTGGTGCGCTCGCCCGGATGATCTGGCCGCGGACGGCGATGCCGCGGACCCTGAACAGCCTGGCCAGCTGCTCGCCCGCAGTGATGGCCGGGTCGCGTGACCGCTTTGCTAGGCCGGGCCGGAGCCGTCCGCCGTCCACCGAGAGCGCGCTCACGGGCGAGACGACTCCCGCACCGACGTAGCCCGGGTGCCAGTCCGGCGACACCGCTGGACCCGAGAAGAGACTGTCGTCGACCCGGACGGTGACCTCGACGATGCCCCGGACGCGCAGGGCAGCGGCGGTGGCATCTGCCAGCTCGGCGAGGGTGGCGGGGTGTGGGTAGCCGTCCGTGGGCGGCTTCATCGTGAGGGTGGTGTCACCGCCGCCGACGAGCACGACCTCGCCGGGCTGCACGCCGGCTACCGTCCGCGTCTCTAGGCGAGCCGCCGGCCCCAGCGCCACCAGAGCGCCTGCCGCGGTGGCCAGCTTGGCGACCGAGGCCGGCGTCCGGGCACTGGTCGCATCCCGGTCGAGCAGGACGTCACCGGTCGCGACGTCCACGACGTAGGCGCCGAGGTCTCCGCCGAGGTCAGAGTCGGCGAGCAGCTTGTCGGCGACGCTGAGCGGGCGCCCGTCCGACCCAGTGCCCGGCGTGAGCACGGCTCCGGCGGCCGGTGGGGACGGGCTCGCCGAGGTGGTGGCGGTCGGCTTGGCCTGCGGCTCGTCGAAGAGTGCCCCAGGGACGTGTCCGGTCGCGTCCAGTCCCACGAAGGCACCGGCCGCCAGCACCAGGACGACGACAACGACCAGGACGACGGTGCGCATACGTCGCGGACGTCCCCGCACGGCGCTGACCACGCACCCTCGATTCGTCCACCCGGCTCGGCGTACGGGAGACTATCGACTGCAGCGGGCGCTGCTGCGCAGCCAGGAGGTGGCCGTGGACTTCGACGTCCTCATCGAGATCCCCAAGGGACAGCGCAACAAGTACGAAGTCGACCACGCCACCGGGCGCATCCGGCTGGACCGGATGCTGTTCACCTCGACGCGCTACCCGGCCGACTACGGCTTCATCGAGAACACCCTGGGCATGGACGGCGACCCGCTCGACGCCCTGGTGCTGCTCGAGGAACCAACCTTCCCGGGCTGCCTCATCAAGGCGCGGGCACTGGGGATGTTCCGGATGACCGACGAAGCCGGTGGCGACGACAAGGTGCTGTGCGTGCCGGCGACCGACCCGCGGTCGGAGCACCTGCGCGACATCCACCACGTGCCGGAGTTCGACCGGCTGGAGATCCAGCACTTCTTCGAGGTCTACAAGGACCTCGAGCCCGGCAAGTCGGTCGAGGGCGCGACGTGGGTCGGCCGCATCGAGGCAGAGGCCGAGATCGTGGCGTCGGTCCAGCGACTCAAGGATGCGACCCCCGAACAGGCCGCATCGCACCCCCCAACGCCGGGCCCGGCCTGACCCGCAGGCCTCAGGGGCGGGCGGCGCCGAACAGGCTGTCGCGGAAGATGCTCGAGATCCGGACGTCCTCACCGGTGTAGGGCGCCTCGATCATCTGGCCGCCGCCGATGTAGAGCCCGACGTGGTAGATCGAGCCGGGGTTGCCCGGGTCGGACCCGAAGAAGATCAGATCGCCCCTGCGCAGGTCGCTGATGGCGACCTTCCGGCCCTGCTCGTACTGCGCCACGCTGTAGTGCGGCAGCGACACGCCGCCGCGTTCCCACGCGCGCATGGTCAGCCCGGAGCAGTCGAACGTATTCGGCCCGGTCGCAGCCCACTCGTACGACTTGCCGATCTGGGCGCGCGCGAAGGCAATGGCAGCCGACGCGCCGGAGGACGTTCCCGCCGATGAGCCGCCGGTGCCGCCCGACGGTGCACCACCCCCGCCGGCACCGTTCTTCGAGCCGCCGGACGAGGACCCACCGGGCGGGCGGCCCTTGTCGCGGACTGCTTTCGCCCGGGCGGCCACCCGGCGCAGCTGCGCGGCCCGACGCTGCTGGGCTTGAATTGCCTGCTCGGCCCGGGCCTGCTCGAGACCGGCCTGGCGGGCTCGTTCCAGCCGGACCGTCGTGCTCCGCGCCTTGGCCAGCGCGGCGATCAGCAACCGTCGCTCACTGGCCATCGCCGTGAGCGCCTGCTGCTGCGCGGCGAGCTTGCCCTCGGCGGCCACCTTCGCAGCCTCGACGGCCGCCGCCGCGTCAGCACGGGCTGCGACCAGGTGCCGGGCGCGTTGCTGGAGGACCCCAGCCGCGACCTCCGCCGAGCGGAGGGTGGCCAGCGCGCGCCGACGCGAGGTTCCGATCGAGTCGATCGCCGAGGCCCGGTCGATCAGGTCCTGCGGGCCCTTCGAGGACAGGAACGCGGACAGACCAACGAGGTCGCCGCCCTCGCGGTAGGCAGCCGCGGCAAACTTGCCGAGCTCGCGCCGGGCGGCATCGACCTCGCGCTGCGCCTCCTCGGCCTTCCGCTGCGCGACGACGCCGGCCTGAATGGCCTCCGCGAGCCGGAACCGTGCGCCGTTGTAGGCCTCGACGGCCTGCGCCACCTCGGTCGCCAGCTGCGCGGACCGCGCGCTCGCCGCGGCGAGCCGGGCCTCGGTCTGCCCGACACTGGCGGCGGTGCTCGCGGCGGCCGACCGGCTGCGCTGGACCTCGCGGGCACTGGGGTATGTCGGCTCGGCAGTGGCCGGGGTAGCGAGCACGCCCAGCGTGAGGGATCCGGCAGCGACCAGCGCCACCGCCGTCGCCAGACGGGAGGCGGCACGTTGTACGGCGTGTCGGAGCACCGATTCCTGGCCTTCCCTCGAGTCGCTGTGGTAACGGCAGCCCCGCTAGGGAACACCCGTCACACTGGTGCGGTCAAGGGTCCGGGGGAGTCAGCGGGAGACGGCGGTGGCTTCGGGCTCCTCGGTGACCGGCTCGTCGAACTCCGCGAGGTGCCCGACGTCGTTGAAGTCCTGCAGGGTCAGGCGACCATCCTGGAGCGCGTAGCGGGTGACGGCACAGTTGGCGATCTCCTCCACGGCGTCGATGTCGAGGACCTCGGCCTCGGTCAGGCTTTCCACGACGTAGCGGAACAGCATCACCACCGCCTGATGGGTCACGACGAGCACGCGCTGATCTCGGTAGCGATGCTGGAGCATCTCGGTCACGCTGCGGACCCGGAACGCAACGTCGGCCCAACTCTCCCCATTGGGTGGGCGATAGTAGAACTTGCCGAGCCTCTTGCGGCGCGTCGACTCCTCCGGGAACTTCGCCCGGATGCCCTGCCCCGTGAAGCCGTCGAATAGGCCGAGGTCGCGCTCGCGCAGCCGCTCGTCGCGGACGAGCTCGAGATCGAGGCCCGCGGCGTGGAGCGCGATGTCCGCGGTGGAGACGGCCCGGGTGTACGGCGAGCAGAGGACGGCCTCCGGCTGTTCCTCAGCGCGCTGGCCGGCGAGCCACTTGCCCAGTGCGGCGGATTGTCGCCTGCCGAGATCGGACAGCTCGACGTCGGGGTCGCGGATGTCCAGGTCGAGAGTGTCCGCGCCGGATTCGAGTGCCTGCCGGTCGGCCAGGTTGCCCTGGCTCTCGGCGTGCCGGACCAGCCAGAGCGTCTGTGGCCCGGTCGGGGCGTTCGTGGGAGGCACGGTGTCGTCTTGACCGCAGGACACGGGCTCAAACAGAGGCGTTTCTGGAGGAACCCTTTTCCTCCAGGGGCCGGGAAACTTGACTTGCACCACACCCCGGACCCCGGCGGACCGTCAGTGACGCCGTGTGTGTGAGTTGGGCGAGTTCACCCTTAGCCCTACCGAGCAACGTGCAGCGCCACATGTCGGTTTGCCCGCTGTTCGGACACCTGTATCTCGGCGGAACAGGTGCGCAGGGGCTGCGGGGCCGTGAGAAGAACGCCCTTTCTCCCCCGTGTGAATCTTTTCCATGGATGGCCAGGAGAGAGGGCTTTCTTTCGTGTCCGGGGCCTCAGCTCGGGGAGTACATCCACGGCTCTGCGATGTCGAGGAACGTGGGCTCACCGACCTCGAGCTTGCCCATCTCGTCCATCTGCGCCTTCATCTCCGCCGGCGGCTCCTTGCGTTCCCCTTCGCGGGCTTCCGCCTCGGAAGTGAAGTAGAGCACCGCCGAGTAGGCGTCGCCGTCGTGACCGGCCCCGATGCTGCCGAGGATGTCCGGCCGGAACGCGGCCCAGGAGTCGGGGTTCTCGGACATCAGTTCCCGGGCTCGGGCCGGGTCGCTGCTGTGGCCCTGGATGACCTGGACGAACGTCGACTCGTCGGGGTCGCCGTGCAGGTCGACGTCGACTTCGGTGCTGTCGTGGAACGTCGGCTCGTCGGTGAACAGCTTCGAGGTCTGCGCCCACCACTGGTCCTGCTCGGGCCGCGCGCTGTTGCGCCGCGCCGCGTCGTCATCCGCGAAGCGGGCGATCGCGATGAACTGGCCGTCACTGGTGACCCCCGCGGTCGAGCCGAGCCAACCGGTGGCGCCGGGCGCCAGCTCCTGGGCCCACTGGTCAAGCGCGGCATGTGCCTCTCCCGCGTCACTGACCTTGCCCTGAATGATCTGAACGAACATCTCGAACCTCCTCTACTCGCCGTACGCGAGTGTCAACGTCCTGGCACGTCGTGTGCCATGTCGTATCCGTAGTCCCCGCCCTCGTCCGACGTCTCGGTCGCGACGTAGACAGCCGGCCGGTCGGGTTGTGTCACCGCGTCATCGCGGCCACGGGTCCACTCGTGGGCCAGGTCGTACTCCAGATCGGCCTCCGCCTCGGTCTCTGCGTCGATCTCGCCCACGCCCACGCCCACCTCCCGCACCCCCGGCACCAGCCCCCACTCTTGCCGTCTTCGGCCAGGCTGCCAAGGGCTCAAGCAGGTCTTTCGCCTCTGCCGCGCAGGGCCCAGAGAACGAACCCTGAAGAACACGGCGGACTACAAGGTGCGCCTGCGAAGCACGCGGAGGCCACCATGAAGGCACTCGTCTACCACG
>JBDUAP010000129.1:0-7473 GCA_040004585.1 Sporichthyaceae bacterium | reverse complement strand
CAGCGCGGCGACTACAACGGCCGGGTGCTCTCGATCCGCCAGGACGACCTGCGCACGCTGGCCGTCATTTACGACGAGTCGCCGAGCATGCTGACCGAGCAGCTCATCGCCTGGGGCGTGCTCAACCCCGAAGCCCGCCGCGCCCTCGACTGACCCGTCGCTCGGGATTAGCGCGTGAGCATCGGCTTGAGCTCGAGCAGGCGGGCGAGCAGGCCGTTGACGAACGCCGGCGACTCGTCGGTCGAGAGCTGGCGGGCCAGCCCGACTGCCTCACTGATCACCACGGCGTCGGGTACGTCGTCGCGCCAGATCAGCTCGAACGTCCCGAGCCGGAGCACCGCCCGGTCCACGGCGGGCATCCGGTCCAGGCTCCAGCCCTGCGAGTACGTCGTCAGCAGCTCGTCGATCCGCTCCCCCTGCGCAACGACGCCCTCGACCAGCGAGACCGTGTAGTCCGGCACTGGCGGCTCGCCCATCGCAACCCGGTCGGCGAGGGTCTCGAGCACGTCGGCGCCACGCTGGTCGGCTTCGAACAGCACGTCGAGGGCACGCTTGCGCGCCTTCGTGCGAGCGCCCACTAGCCCGTCACACGGCCCAGGTAGCTGCCGTCGCGGGTGTCGACCTTGATCTTCTCCCCGGTGACGATGAACAGGGGTACGGCGACCTCGGCCCCGGTCTCGAGAGTGGCCGGCTTGGTGCCGCCGGTCGAGCGGTCGCCCTGCATTCCCGGCTCGGTGTAGGAAATGGTCAGCTCCACCGAGGCCGGCAACTCGACGTACAGCGGTGTCCCCTCGTGCAGCGCGACCACGGTGTCCTGGTTCTCCAAGAGGTAGGACGCGCCATCTCCCACCGTCGCCGCCGGCACGTGGATCTGGTCGTAGGACGAGTTGTCCATGAAGACGAAGTCCTCGCCCTCCTTGTACAGGTACTGCATGTCGCGCTTGTCGACGGTCGCCGTCTCGACCCGCGTGCCCGCGTTGAACGTCTTGTCCACGACCTTGCCCGACAGCACGTTCTTGAGCTTGGTGCGCACGAACGCGCCGCCCTTGCCGGGCTTGACGTGCTGGAACTCCACGACCGACCACAGCTGGCCGTCGAGGTTGAGCACCAAGCCGTTCTTCAAGTCATTGGTCGTCGCCACGGGGTGGAGGTCCTTACTTGTACGTCGGGTCAGCGCGGGCGTGTTCTACAGGACCAACAGGTCCTTGGGTGTCATCGTCAGAAGCTCGGGCCCGCCGGCCCTGACCACCAGGGTGTCCTCGATGCGGACCCCACCGCGGCCAGGGAGGTAGACCCCGGGCTCGACGGTGACCGGCGTGCGGTCGGCGAGTCTACCGTCCGCGTCGTAGCTCACCCGGGGAGCCTCGTGGATCTCCAGGCCCACACCGTGCCCGAGACCGTGGCTGAACTGCTCGCCAAAACCAGCCGCAGCGATCACGTCGCGAGCCGCCGCGTCGACCCGCCGCACGTCGACCCCCGGCGCGAGTGCGTGCCGTCCAGCCCGCTGCGCCTCGCGGACCAGCCCGTGGATCTCGCGCTGCCAGTCGGCCGGCTCGGCCACCACCGCCGTGCGCGTGCAGTCGGCGTGATAGCCGTCGTACAACGCCCCGAAGTCGATCTTGAGCAGGTCGCCGGTGGCAACAGCCCGGTCGGTCGGCCGGTGGTGGGGCACCGCGCTGTTCGGGCCGGTGGCGACGATGGTCTCGAAAGCGATCCCCGTCGCGCCGTGATCGCGCATTCGGTTCTCCAGGTCGCGACCGATCTCGCGCTCGGTCCGGCCAGGGACGATGGTGGGAAACAGCTCGGTCAGCGCCTGGTCGCCGATCGCGCACGCCTGCCGGATCAGGGCGATCTCGTCCTCGTCCTTGACTGCGCGAAGCTGCTCGACGAGCAGGCCCGACGCGACCAGCTCGACTCCCTCGCCGGTCGAGCGCAGGGTCTCGTAGAGCTCCACTGTCACGTCGTGCGCCTCGAAGCCGAGCATGCCGACCCCATTCTTGCGGGCCCGATCGACCAGCGCCGCCGCACACTGGCGGTCGATCAACCGCTCCAAGTCGGGCACCTGCTGCTCGGCCTGGGTGATGTAGCGGCCGTCGGTGGCGAGCACGGCGTCGTCGGCGGTGACGAGCAGTGCGGCGTTGGAGCCGGTGAAGCCGGTCAGGTAGCGGACGTTGACCAGCTGGGTGACCAGCAGGGACAGTTCTGGCACGACGGAGTCGAACGGCGTTCCTGCCGGCAGACTCGCCACCAATGCGCGCAGCCGGTCACGTCGTACGGCGTGGTTCTCGGGCATCGGTCGAGCCTAACCGCGGGCCGCTCAAGCCCCTGACGCGATCGCCCTCAGCGCCAGCCGGTAGGAGCCGATTCCGAAGCCGGTCACCGTGCCGGTCGCGACCGCGGCCACCACCGACGTGTGCCGAAACTCTTCGCGCGCCGCCGGGTTGGTGAGGTGCACCTCGACCAGCGGCGCGGTGAGCATCGCGCAGGCATCGCGCAGCGCATAGGAGTAGTGCGTGAACGCGGCGGGGTTGAGGACGACAGGCACGCTCGCCTCCGCGGCCTCATGCAGCCAGCCGACGAGCTCGGATTCGCTGTCGGTCTGGCGCACCTCCACCTCTAGCCCGAGCTCCTTGCCGGTGTCCTCGCAGGCCGCTACGAGGTCGGCGTGGGTCGCAGTGCCGTAGACCTCGGGCTCCCGCGAGCCCAGCCGTCCGAGGTTGGGCCCGTTGAGGACCAGAACGCGCGTCATGCGGACACCCTCTCGTAGGCGGCGACCAGCCAGGACGGGTTGGGGTCCTCGAGCAGGCCCGGTTTGCCGATGCCGTCCAGCACGACAAACCGCAGCACCGATCCCCGCGTCTTCTTGTCAACCCGCATCGCGTCCTGCAGGTCGGACCACCGGCCGCGCATGCAGGTCACCGGCAGGTCCAGCGACGCCAGGATGCTGCGGTGCCGGTCGACATCGGCGTCACCGAGCCGGCCCGCCAGCCGGGCGAGCTCCGCCGCGAACACCATGCCGACGCTGACGGCGTCCCCGTGCCGCCAGGTGTACTGCTCCACCTTCTCGATGGCGTGTCCGAGTGTGTGGCCGTAGTTGAGGATTTCGCGCCGGCCGCGGTCCTGCAGGTCCTCGCCGACGACGTCGGCCTTGACCTGGATCGACCGTTCGACCAGCTCGCGCAGCGCGGGGCCGTCGGGCGCGGTCGCGGCGACCGGGTCGGCCTCGATGATGTCGAGCACCCGTGCATCGGCGATCAGTCCGACCTTGACCACCTCGGCCATCCCGCTGGTCAGCTCCGCTCGCGGGAGCGTCTCGAGCGTGGTCAGGTCGCACAGGACACCGGCCGGCGGGTGGAACGCGCCGAC
The DNA here is from genome assembly GCA_040004585.1 of Sporichthyaceae bacterium. GTDB lineage: Bacteria > Actinomycetota > Actinomycetes > JACCUZ01 > JACCUZ01 > JBDUAP01. The sequence continues at coordinate 4,107 of JBDUAP010000129.1, read as the reverse complement.
CAGATTCTTGCCTTCACCGGTGTTGATGCCGGTCTTGCCGCCCACGGCTGCGTCGACCATACCCAGCAACGTGGTCGGCACCTGCACGACGCGTACACCGCGCAGCCACGTCGCCGCGACGAAGCCGGCGAGGTCAGTGGTGGCTCCCCCGCCGAGGCCGAGGACCGCGTCGCTGCGGGTGAAACCTGCCTGGCCCAGCTGCGACCACACCTCGGCTGCGACCGCCAGGTCCTTGGCAGCCTCCCCGTCGGGCACCTCGACGAGGACCGTGTCCACGCCGCCGCCGCCGAGCCGGGCCTGCATGGTTCGGGCGGTCTCGCGCATGGTCCGCGCGTGCACGACCGCGACCCGCCGTACGCCGGCACCCAGCGCCTCGACCAGCGCCTCGGCGTCGCCCAGGATGCCGGTGCCCACAAGCACGTCGTACGCCGACGCCCCGTGCACCGTGATGCTCGTCGTGCCGGCTGTCGGGCTCACTCCGCCAGGCTAGGGGGCCGAGGGCAGGAGGCGGAGGACCTCGTCCGCGACCTGCTCGGGTGTCTTGCCGTCGGTGACCACGGTGATGACCGCAACCTCGTCGTAGAACGGGCGTCGCGCCTCCATCAGCTTCACCCACTGGCCGCGCGGGTTGCCGAGAAGCAACGGCCGGTCGCGATTGAACCCGATGCGCGGGGCGGCACCAGTGATGCTCACGTCGAGGAACACCACGGTGTGACCGGCGAGCAGCTCGCGCACCGCGGGGTCGAGCACTGAGCCACCACCGAGGGCGAGCACGCCGTCGTGCTCGGCGAGTGCCGCCCGCACGGCCTGCGACTCCAGCGTCCGGAACGCGTCCTCACCGTCCTCGAGGAACAGGTCCGGGATGCTCTTGCCGGTCGACCGTGCGACATCGTCGTCGGTGTCGCGGGACGACAGGCCGAGCCGGTCGGCCAGCAGCACCACCAGCGTGGACTTGCCTGCCCCCGGCGGCCCGACCAGGACGACGCGGGGTGCGGTCAACGGATCGCGAGGTTCTCTAGGTAGGCCCGCGCATTGCGCGCGGTCTCGGCGACCGAGTCACCGCCGAACTTCTCCAGCGCGGCGTCGGCGAGCACGAGGGCCACCATCGCTTCGGCGACGATGCCGGCGGCGGGGACGGCGCAGACGTCGCTGCGCTGACTGATGGCGGTGGCCGCCTCGCCAGTGGCGACGTCCACCGTGGCCAGAGCCCGCGGCACCGTGGAGATGGGCTTCATGGCCGCGCGGACGCGCAGCGGCTCACCGGTGCTCATGCCGCCCTCGACGCCGCCGGATCTCGTCGTACGACGTCGAAGCCCGCTCTCGCCGGCCTCGATCTCGTCGTGCGCAGCCGAACCACGCCGGCGGGCCGTCTCCAGTCCGTCCCCGACCTCGACCGCCTTGATTGCCTGGATGCCCATCAGCGCCCCGGCGAGCCGTGAGTCCAGCCTGCGGTCCCAGTGGACGTGGCTGCCGAGGCCGGGAGGCAGGCCATAGGCCAGTACCTCCACGACGCCACCCAGCGTGTCGCCGTCGCGGTGGGCCGCATCGATCTCGGCGACCATGGCCGCGCTGGCAGCGGGGTCGAGACAGCGCACCGGGTCCTGGTCGAGACGTTCGACGTCCTCGGGTTCGGGGCGGACGTCGTCGGGGGCGAGTGCGGCGCCGATCGCGACCACGTGGCTGACCAGCCCGACGTCGAGGGCCTGCCTGAGGAAAGCCTGTGCGACCGCACCGAGCGCGACCCGCGCCGCGGTCTCGCGGGCGCTGGCCCGCTCGAGGACCGGCCGGGCGTCGTCGAAGCCGTACTTCTGCATGCCGGTCAGGTCGGCGTGCCCGGGACGCGGGCGGGTCAGCGCGGCGTTGCGCGCCAGTCCGACCAGGACATCCTCATCGACCGGGTCCGGCGACATGACCTGCTCCCACTTGGGCCACTCGGTGTTGCCGATACGCAGGGCCACCGGGCCACCTTGGGTTCGCCCGTGCCGGACCCCGCCGAGCAGCTCGAGGTCGTCGCCCTCGAAAGACATCCGGGCACCGCGGCCGTGACCGAGCCGCCGACGGGCCAGTGCCGCGTCCAGATCTGCGGTCGTGATCGCGACTCCCGCGGGCAGGCCTTCGAGGATCGCGGTCAGCGCGGGTCCGTGTGACTCCCCCGCAGTCAGCCAGCGCAGCATGCGGCGATCCTCGCACGGGTGACATCGCCGGAAGCCCGGACGTGCCAGACGGGCCGCCCTGGTGACCAGGCCGGCCCGTCCGCGTTCGGAGGGGTGTTGCGTCTACTTCATCCGAGCGGAGTCGCCCTCGCAGAGGTCGAAGCGCTCGTCGCCGTAGGTGAAGCTGCCGCAGCTGCCGTTCTTGAGCCGCAGCGCCTTGAAGTAGGTGCCGAAGACGTCGCCGGGAGCGACCGAGTAGGACTTGCCGCCGACCGTCACGCGGCTGGACGTGTTGTCCGAGGTGACCGAGATGACCTTGACCGTGAGCGGTGTGACCGAGGTACCGGTCCCGCCACCCGTGGTCGTCGTCCCGCCGCCCGTGACGACGGTGCCACCGCTGGTGACGACCGTGCCGCCGCCGGTGCTGGATCCGGCCGCCGGGACACCGGGAACAGCTGCGGGTGCGGCTACCGCGGCGGGCGCGACCAGGGCCTTGAACGGGTCCTTGCCGATCGCCTTCTTGGACAGCTTGGGGGCCTTCGCCGGCTTGGGCGTCACCGCTGGGGTGGGCGTGGTCACCGTTCCCGACTGCGGGAGGGCTGACGCCGACTCGGGCGAGTCGTCGCCGGAGAACACGAAGAAGTAGGCCAGCGCACCGAGGACGAGCACACCCACGAGCACGAGCACGAGGATCAGGATGGTACGACGATTGCCCCGGCTCTCATCCAAGTCGGCAGCAGGCGCGTCGCCGACCTGAGTCCCCATGAAGGGGAAGCTTGACTCACTCATGTCAGGTCTCCTGGGTCAGTTGGCCGGGGGGGCCGTAGAAGGGGCCGTGCTGGGGACCGGTGCGCTGGCTGCCGCGGCAGCCTGGGGTGAGAGGAAGACCCGGCCCTGCAGGTCGAGCTCCAGCTCGCCGGCAGTCGTGCCGGAGGCGGCGGTTCCCGAAGCGGCCACCTCCTTGAGGGTGAAACCGGTCACGAGAAACGACCGCTTCAGGCCCTCGATCTTGTTGAGGAACTGCTCCATCTCGAAGTAGCTGCCAGAGGTCTTCACATTGAGCGGGACCTGGTAGAGGGTCGGAGCCGGGGCCGCCGGGGCGGGAACGGCGGGGGCATCCTCAGGAGAACCCGGTGCCGGAGAGGCGACAGGTGCCGCGACCGGGGTCGAGCTGACCACTGCCACCGGCAGTGAAGGCGCGAGCGAGACGAGGTCCACGCCGGACTTCTTGGCCGCACCAGTCAGGTCGCGGATCAGTGCCGGCAGCGCCGGGTTGTCCGGCAGCTGGCGGCGGATCTGGGCCAGGAAGGCCTGCTGCTTCGGGAGCTCCAGTGCCTGCGCCTTGAGCACCTCGAGCTGCTGCAGGAGCCGCTGGTTGGTCCCGTCCTGCTCGACCTTCTGGGAGCGCAGGGCGGCCGCGTCAGACCGCTTGGGGGCGATCAGCAGGAACCAGCTGGCCACGAAGATCGCCGCGACCAGAAGCACCGCCAATGCCGACCACTTGCGTGTTGCCGTCATGTCAGCTGCCCGCCTTCTGGGTGTAGCGCTTGGACAGCGCGTCCTGGGTGATGCTCACTTGGCTCTTGAACTTGACGACCCGATGGCCCTCGAAGTCCTGCTTGGCCGACTCGGTGAAGTAGGCCTGGTCGTAGCCCTTCTGCTTGGCCAACCGGTCCAGCCAGACTGCGACGTCGTTGTGCGCCAACGCGAAGCCGTCGAAGGAGACAGAGCCGAGACCGGGCTTCACGTAGGTAGCCGGTCCGGCGGTAGCAGCGACGGCCGCTGTCGCGGCGTCGTCGTTGACCTTGGCAGTCATCGTGTCGAGCCACACGTTGCGGGGTGTCTTGAGGCTCAGGTCGTTGAGAAGGAACGACCAGCGGATCTCCTTGCCCATTGCCAGCTCCAGCTGCGCCTTCGCAGCCTCGACCTGGGAATAGACCAGAGGAACCTCGCT
>JBDUAP010000128.1:0-7549 GCA_040004585.1 Sporichthyaceae bacterium | reverse complement strand
CGTCACTCGGTGGTATCCACCTTGTTGCTCCTTCCGGCGGCTCGATCTCGCTGACGGACACGGGAATCGTGATCGAGAACGGGAAGGGCGCGAAGATCGCCTTGGCAGGTTCGGGTGTCGACATCAACAACGGCGCGCTCACAGTCCCATGACTGGCGATTCGCTGCAGGATGGCTCACCAGAGTCCGCCGGCCATCGACCTAGTCAGCGTGAGCGTCGTCGTTCTGGGTGCCTGCGCGTGACATCACCCTCCGCGCCCGAGCCTGCGGGCCAAGGTGAGCTGTGGGACTCATGGGGAGCCTTGACCCGTTTCCTGGAAAGCGCTCGCATCGCTCTGGCCCGGGAACGCGATCTGTGGACCTCGCTCGAGCTCGACAAGCGTCTGGACATTTTACGGTCTGTACTCGTGCACAGCTAGGCGCTCGCGGAATCCGCCGCGTGGACCATCTCGGCCTGGAGGCTCGGTCAGTTCGGGAGCAGAAGACGGGGCGCGAGTATCGCTTCAGGCTGCGCAGGCTGCTCACGTTGGCTGGAGTGGAGCAGCGGTCGGCGTGGTCGGGAGTTGGAGTCGCGGGCTGCGCCAGCACCCGCGCACGGGCGCGACAGGGTCCCCAACGGCAGTGGCGACGATTGGAACCGTCTGTCATCCGCCGCCGGGGGGTCGCCAGGTCGCGGGTTAGGGGACCTGGTCGCGCCCCGCACCCGCCGGAGTCTCCTGTGACTACCTGGTGGATGCTGGATCGATGGCTGACCTCGATGAGGCGCTGGTCGGTGCACGCCAGGGCGACGCTGAAGGTTTCGCCGTGCTCTATCGGGCTCACCAGGCGCCACTGCTGAGGTACCTGAAGTCGATCGTCGGACCGGACGCAGACGACGTGGCGTCCGAGACGTGGCTGCAGGCGATCCGCGATCTGAACCGGTTTCGGGGAAACGCCACGGAGCTCCGGGCCTGGTTGGTGACCATCGGACGGCACCGCGCCTTGGATCTTCTGCGGGCTCAGCGACGCCGTCCCAGCGACGCGTGGGATCCGGCTCTCCTGCCGGAAACCCGTGCCCGTGATGACACCGCCGAGCTGACCGAAGAGTCGCTGGCCACCCGCCGTGCTCTGGGCCTGATCGCGCGACTGCCGCGGGACCAGGCCGAGGCGGTGCTGCTTCGGGTAGTTGTCGGGCTGGATACGCGCGCTGCCGCTGCCGTGATGGGCAAGCGTTCGGGCGCCGTGAGGATGGCGACCTCGCGAGGCCTGGCGCGCCTCGCGCAGCTGCTCCAGGAACAAGGTGTGACACATGAGGACCCTGCGGCGCTGAAGGAGTGAGATGACCATTCGCCGATCACGACGCCGCGCCGCGCGGGCCGACCAGGACGCTGTCCTTGGTGGGTCCTTGAGCGGTTCGTTGCGCGGTTCGGAGCCGATTGACCGCCTGCTCGCGCAAGCCAGCGCCCGAGCCCACGCCGATGAGATAGCGGGCTTGGCAGCAGCGCTCACCATGTTCAACCACATCGCTCCACGTCCCCGAAGGAACCCTTTGCTGAGAGTTCTCGCCTCACTGCTGGCCGCCAAGGCCATCGCGATCGGCGGCGCCGCCGCGCTCGGTGGGGTGGCGCTGGCGGCCGCCGCCGGCGTGCTGCCCGCGCCCGCTCAGAATTTCGCCCATGACGCTCTGAAGGCGCCGGCTGCTGAGTCCAGCACTCATCCCGCAGCCCAGGCTAGCGATCACCCCAGTCCGTCCGCGTCCCCATCGCCCAACCTTATCGGGCTCTGCCGCGCCTATGGCGCCGGAGTCGCCGACGCCAAGGGGAAGGCCATGAGCAACCCTGCGTTCACGGCCCTGGTCACCGCCGCCGGTGGCGAGGAAGCAGTACCGGCGTACTGCACGACAGTGCTCGCCTCTGCGCCCGGCGGAAAGCCAACCGCACTACCCACCCAGGCACAGGCCCACCAGCCGAGCTCCCAGCCGACCGGCCCGCCGGCTACCCACGCGACCGGAGCGCCGGCCACGCACCCGACTGGCCCGCCGGCCACGCACCCGACTGGCCCGCCGGCCACGCACCCGACCGGAGAGCCGAGCACGCACCCGTAGGACCCCTGCTCGCAGCCTGGCATGCTCACGGCATGCAGAGCCACTACGAGGCAGTGGGCGGCGACGCCGGGCTGCTTCGGCTAGCCGAGGCATGGCACTCCCGGGTAATGGCCGACGAGGTGGTCAGTCACGCATTCACTCACGGATTCCAGCCGCAGCACAGTGAACGTCTCGCCGCGTACTGGGCCGAGGCACTTGGGGGGCCGAGCACCTACTCCGATGTCTATGGCGACGAGACGTCGGTCCTCCGGCTCCACGCCGGCAACGGCGAGCACGAGGAAATGGATCGGCTGGCCATCGCTTGCTTCGACCAGGCGCTGGACGACGTAGGACTGAACGCGAACGAGCCACTCCGCCGGTCGTTGCACGAGTACTTCGCCTGGGCCACGAAGACGATGTCGCACTACCCAGCGTCTCCTGATGACGTCCCCGAAGGGCTGCGCGTTCCGCGATGGTCGTGGGACGGACCGCTTTGACCGACCCGACGCTCGCCGGGCTACGCGCGGCTGTCGTGGCGGCTCGGAGCTAACTCGCCATGGGCGAGCCCCCGCGCCTCGCGGGCGATTTCGCGAATGAGCCCGGCCAGCTGCACCTCGATGCCGACGAAGTACAGGCCCGGCGCGTGCGGCAGCGTCTTCGCGCCGTGCACACGTGGGACACCCCGGTCGTCGAGGACGTCGAGATGGCCGACCATCGGCTCGAGGTCGGGCCGGTAACCGGTCGCGGTGATGACGGCGTCCGGCCGGTGCAGCGACCCGTCCGCGAGCCGCACGGCGTCACTATCGAAGCCCTCGACGGCAGCCACCACGGTGATCGCGCCGGAGCGCACCAGGTCCACGAACCCGTGGTCGAGGATCGGGACGGTCTGCGTGCGCAGGAACTGCGTAAACCCGTCACCGGCCGGCGCCGGCAGCCCGTGCTCGGACAAGTCGGGCACGGAGAGCCGCCGCAGCAGCCGCCCCAGCGGGTTCATAACGCGCTCGGGCGCCCGCTTCAACGCGATGCCGAAGAGCTGACTGGGCACCCCGAGGGTGTCGCGGCGCACGATGTTCGGCGGGGTGCGCACGGACAACTCGACCTGAGCGCGTGCACCGACCAGGTCCACCGCGATCTCGGCCGCTGAGTTGCCGGCCCCCACGACCAGCACCCGCTTTCCGGCGTACGACGAGGGCTCGCGGTAGTCGGCGGAGTGGATCAGCGAGCCCGGGTATGTGTCGAGCCCAGGCCACTGCGGCACGTGCGGCGTGCGGCTGTAGCCCGTCGCGACGACGACCGCTCCTGCCGCCCGGGCGCCCTCGGAGGTCTCAACCCGCCAGCCATCGTTCTCGCGGTCGCGGTCGATCCGCATCACCTCGACGCCGAGCTCGGGTTGAAGCCGGTTGCGCTCGGCGTAGTCGTGCAGGTAGGTGACCAGGTCGTCACGGGCCACCCAGCGCCCATAGCGGCGCGGGATGGGCGCGCCGGGAAGGCCGGACAGCCAGCGCACGGTGTGCAGGCGAAGGCTGTCGTATCGGCTTTGCCAAGCGGCACCGACGGAGGAGGCTCGCTCCAGCAACGTGCAGGGCACGCCCTGCTGCTGCAGTCTGGCGGCCGCAGCCAGGCCGGCCGGCCCGGCCCCGATGACGATCACACGTGCGCTGGTCATCCGGGCACGCTACCGGCCGGACGAACGGAGGGTGTCAGCCCTTAGTGCGCGGTCTCCCAAAGGCCCATGAGGTTGCCCTCGCTGTCCTTGAAGTAGGCACTGAAGCCCATGTCCATGACCGACTTCTTGTCCTGCACGGTGGAGCCGCCGTTTGAGTTGATGGTCTCCAGTGCCTTGTCGATGTCGTCGACGTCGATCGTGATGATCGGCGAGGTCACTGGGCTCTCGCGCTTGAGCATGCCGCCGTTGATAGCTCCGGGGTCCTTGGGCGCGCCCTGGTCGTCGGTGGGTGTGGTGTTCACCATCGTGTAGCCCATGTCCGGCATGGAGGTTAGGTTCCAGCCGAACGCCGACCGGTAAAACTCCTCGGCTCGTCCGAGGTCGTCCGCAGGGATCTCGAAGTGCACGACACGACCGCTCATGGCGGTCACCTCCGCTTGTCTAGAGAGAACGACCGACAGCCGCCACTCTATGACTGTTCGGATTCTGTGAGCAGGCCTCGGGTGCGCAGCATCTCGAGCAGACCGAAGCCATCGGGGGCACGGGCTTCGGGCGTGGCGATGCTGGGCAACCGCTCCGGCAGCGGCTCGGGCGTCCCGTGCGTGCGCACCTGCTGTGCCGCCGTCAACTGGCGGATCGCCACCAGCCGGACCCGTCCTGGCGCGCCGACAGCAGCAGCCGCGTACAGGTCAGGGTCGTGCTGCCCGTCGTCGCCCACCAGGATCCACGTCAGCTCGCGGAACTCCGCCAGCAGCCGGCGCAGCTCGGTGCGCTTGTGAGCCTGCCCGGACCGGAACCAGCCGTCGGCGGTCGGGCCCCAATCGGTCATCAGCAGCGGCCCGGGCGGAAAGCCGTGCCGGGCCAGGAACCGGGTCAGCGTCGGAGCCGTGTTCCACGCGCCCGTCGACAAGTAAAAGATCGCCGCGTGCTCGTCCTGGGCGAGCAACTGGGCGTAGAGCTGCGCCATCCCCGGCACCGGGACCCGGAAGTGCTCCTGGCGTACGAACGTGTTCCAGAACGCCAGCAGCGGCCGCGGCAGCGCGGTGATGACGACCGTGTCGTCGATGTCGCTGACAACCCCCAGCCGCGCGGCGGGGTTGACGATCCGCAGCGGCGCGTCCCACCACTTCGAACCGTCCACCGACAGCCGGGCCGTGGCCCAGCCCGAGGGCAGGTCCACGTCGAGTCGCACATCGAGGTAGCCGCCGCGAGCGCTCACCACCTCATGGCGCCGGTCGCCCACGTCGATGCTGACGGGCACCCGGGCGACCCCCGCCGAGAGGAACTGCCGCCACCCGCGACGCCCATTGATATCGCGGGTGCGCGTGCCAGGCGGCGTCAGCAACACCCTGGCCAGCACCCGCACCCATCCGTCGGCCCCATAGCCGGTGTAGGTCTGCACCCGGGGCCGCCAGCCACGCCGCCGCAGGACCCGCTCGACGACCCCGCCGACCGCGTCCTCGAACCGGGCGGCTCGGTGCAGCCGGTGCGCTGCTGGCGGCGGCGCGTCGGGGGAAAGGCTCACGTGCGCGCTCTCCCCATCTCGCGGACGGCATGATGCCCGGATGGGCGGAAGTCTCGCAGTCGGGATTGACATCGGCGGCACCAAGGTCGCCGCCGGTGTCGTGGACGACGAGGGTCTGGTCGTCGAGCAGGTACGACGTGACACTCCCTCGACCAACCCGACCGCAACCGAGGAGACCATCGTCGAGATCGTCGGCGAGCTGAGCTCACGGCACGACATCTTGGCCGTCGGCATCGGCGCGGCGGGCTTCATCGACGCCGACCGGTCCACGGTGCGGTTCTCACCTCACCTCGCGTGGCGGGAGGAGCCGCTGCGTGAGGTGGTCGGCAGCAGGACCGGTCTGCCGGTCGTGATCGAGAACGACGCCAACGCAGGTGCCTGGGCTGAGTACCGCTTCGGTGCCGGCCGCGGTGCTCCCGTGCTCGCTTGCGTCAACCTCGGCACCGGAATCGGCGGCGGTCTGGTTGTCGGCGGCGTGCTCCAGCGCGGCGGCTACGGCATGGCCGCGGAGTTCGGTCACATGACCGTCGTGCCGGACGGGCGCCGGTGCGAGTGCGGCAACCGGGGCTGCTGGGAGCAGTACGTCAGCGGTAACGCCCTGGCCCGCGAGGCCCGCGAGCTGGCGGCGTCCAATTCACCGGTCGCCCAGGGGCTGCTCGCGTTGGTCGGTGGTGACGTGGCCGCGATCACGGGGCCGGTGGTCACCGAGGCGGCACAGGCCGGCGACCCGGCAGCCATCGAGCTGTTCGCTGAGATGGGCCGCGCGCTGGGGCTCGGCCTGGCCTCGCTTGCCGCTGTCCTCGACCCGACCCGGTTCGTCATCGGCGGCGGTGTCTCCGCGGCGGGCGAGCTACTGCTCAGTCCGGCGCGAGAGGTGTTCGGGCGCTCACTGACCGGCCGCGGCTACCGCACCGAGGCGCCGGTCCTGGCCGCTGAGCTCGGCAACGACGCCGGCTTCATCGGCGCCGCCGACCTCGCCCGGAGCAACTAGCCGGCTACAGCCGTCGACGCTGCCGTTGTGTCCGAAGTGACCCGCGGAGGTACCCGCACGGTTGTTCGGACACAAGGGGAGCGCAGGGTCAGTCCTGGACGGGGCCGCTCAGGGCCTGGTCGATCCGGGCCGCCAGCTCGAGATCCTTGGCGGTCACCCCGCCCGCGCTGTGCGACCACACGTCGAAGCGCAGCTCACCGTCGCCGCGCTCGATCACCGGGTGGTGGTCCAGCTCGTCGGCCACCTGCATGACCGCTCGCTCCAGGTTGTCCCGCGCGTCGGCCGCCACCGGCACCCGGCGTACCAGCTTGGTGCCGTCGTACTCCCAGCCAGGAAGCGCGGCGAGCGCATCCTCGATCTCCTTGCGGTCCATGAGCTCAGCCATCCCGCGAGTCTGCCAGAGTGGCCGGTTGTGACGGTGTGCGTGGTCGGTGCGGCCGTCCTCGAAGGCGACCGGCTGCTCGCGGCCCGCCGGCTGGAGCCGCCGCAGCTGGCCGGCGGCTGGGAGCTGCCCGGCGGCAAGGTCGAGCCCGGCGAGACCGACGAGGGGGCACTAGTGCGCGAGTGCCACGAGGAGCTCGGCGTCGTGATCAGGCTGCTCGACCGGGTCGGCGGCGACTGGCCGATGGGCACGACCGCGATCTTGCGGGTATGGACCGCCGAGGTGGTCGAGGGCACCCCGCATCCGCTGGAGGATCACTCCGAGCTGCGCTGGCTCGAGCCCTCGCACTGGTACGACGTGGAGTGGCTCGCTGCGGACCTGCCTGTCGTGCGCGCCCTGGAGGAGATGGTGCAGGCGCAGGCCGGCTAGCGCAGCTGGTTTCTCCCGTCCGGTCGTGCAGCAGCTAGCTGACGCCCATGTCCTCAAGGTTGGCGCGCGCACCAGCCAGCCGCGGGTTGTCCGGTGACAGGGTCAGCGCCTCGCTCATCGCCGAGGCCGACTCGTCGTGCTGGCCGAGACCAGCCAGCGCCTCGGCGAGAGTGACCAGGTCGTCGGCGCGCGCCTGGCGGGTGCGATGCCACAACAGGGAGCCACGGGCGTGCTCGGCAGCCTCAGCCAACCGACCGTGGATGAGGTGGTGCAACGCGTGCGTCCCGGCCAGAACGGTGCCGGTGCTGGCCAGCCGCTGGGCCTGCTGCAACGTGGTAGAGATCTCCTCCTCGGTCGAGTCGAGGTCGAGCTGACCCGCCTCGACGCCACAGAGCAGCGCCCACACGTGGTTGTTCAGTGCGCTCTGCCGCGCTGCGCCGCCCCGCCCCGCATGGGCCACCCGCTCCCGGGTGACGTCTGCCGCCTCGGCGAACC
>JBDUAP010000127.1:0-7555 GCA_040004585.1 Sporichthyaceae bacterium | reverse complement strand
CGCGCAGCTCGAACATCCACATCGACGGGCTGACGACGCCGGCCATCGGGCCGACGGTGCGGTGGTGGTGGCATGCGTCCAGCGTGATGGCGTCACCGGAAGCGAGTGCGCGCTTGGCCTGCCCAGGGTCGTCAGCGAGGCCCTCGAACAGCATTGCGCCGATAAGTGCACCGCGCAGCGGTCCGGAGGCGCGATTCCACGTGATGGGCGGCCCGGCGTGGAAGAACGTGCCGGTCTCGAGCCCCAGTGCCTCGGCGGCGGGCCGGACGTCGACCAGCTCCGCGCCGGCCGAGAGCAGCCGGTCCATCGCGGTGGCGTTCGCCTCGGCCCGTCGCGGGTCGGCCAGGACGCTTGCGAGCGCCGCCTCGGTCCCGTCCATCGGTGGTCGCCAGTCGACCGTCCCGACGGCGACGGCCTGCTCGGCCAGCGCCTCGGCGAACAGCGAGACGCCGACGCTGACGACGACCGGCTCTTGGTCGAGCAGGCTCATCCGGTCTCCCGCGTGAGTGCGGCGGCGGCCCGGGCCGCGTCGGCGTTGGAGCGGTGCACCACGGCTCCGGCCGCAGCCAGCGCGTCGCCCTGCCGGGCCAGCCCCTGCGGGTCGCCCTCGGTGCCGCACAGCGAGACGACGACGGCGAGGGACCTGCCGTCGGCTCGGGCTGTCCTGATCGAATCGGCCAGCGCCGGCGCCAGTTCGGACGCGGGGTCCGGGTGCGCGCCGTATCCCAGGACGACGTCGAGCAGGAGCACGGCCGTACGCGGGTCCTTCGTCTCTGCGGCGACCCGCTCCAGCCGCGACCGCTGGTCGATCATCGGATGGGCACGCCCCTGCGTCAGCCGATCATCACCGAAGTCGATCATGGTGTGGCCCTCGGCGGTCAGATCGCCGGGCAGCTCCCAGTCCGGCTGCAGCGGGATGTTGGAGCGGATCGGACCCAGCTCCTGGGCGGCAATGACCATCGCCTCGTCGCAGAGGGTGCCGCCGGCGAAGAGTCCTCGCAGCGACCCGGCGGCGGGCGCAGGTGCGGGTGTAGGTGTCCAGGTCTGCAGCTGCGGCCAGCTGCCCCCAACGGTCGCCACTGCGCGCCGGGCTGCCGCGGTGAGGTCGGGCCGCCCGGCCCCGAGGAACGCCAGCTGCACCGGCGTGGCCAGCCCCTCGGCGTACGCGCTGATCTGATCGGCCACCTCCTTGGCGGGCGGCTTGGACACGACGATGACAAGCTCGGTCGCCGGGTCCGCGGCCAGCATCGCGAGCGCCTGCCTGGTGGATCGGCCGCCGACAGCGGCCGAGAGGTCGCGCCCGCCGACGCCCAGGCAGTGACTCAATCCGACGCCAGCTGCATCCAGCAGGCACATCAGCTGCTGGGCTCCGGTGCCGGAGGCGGCCACGATGCCGACCGCCCCGGGTCGCACGGTGTTGGCGAACCCCAGTCCGACACCGGCCACCGCAGCAGTCCCGCAGTCGGGGCCCATGACGAGCAGCCCGCGCTTGGCGCCTTCGTCCTTCAGCCGGATCTCTTGCTCGACCGGGACGTTGTCACTGAAGAGCATCACGTTCAGGCCGGCTTCTAGCGCGTCCATCGCCTCGGAGAACGCGTGTGCTCCGGGCACCGAGACGAGCGCAAGGTTCGCACCCGTACGACGGGCCGCCGACCCGGTCGTGCGCGGCGGGGGAGCCGCGCCGAGACCGCCCGAGCCAGAACCGCCGGCCGAGGACCGGGCCAGCGCCGCGTCCAGCTCGGCCTTGCCCCGCGCGACGGCCTCGGCGTCGTCGGCGCGGATCGCGACCAGCAGGTCGTTGGGCCCGGCACCGTCCGGTGCCGGAAAGCCCATGCCGTCCAGGAGGTCGAGGTTGAGCTCGGTGGCCATCGCGATGAGTGCGGCCCGGACGCCGTCCACGGTGGAGACCGAACGGCTGACCTGCATCAGGGTGACCGAGTCGTGGTAGGCGCCGTGCCGGATCTCCACCGACGTGCTGGGCGAGGCCATCAGGCCACCAACGCGGGGGGCTCGACGGCGAGGTCGGCGGTAAGCCGGGTCGCGGCGAGAACGCCATGCGCCAGAGCCGCCCCCGAGGAGTGACCGACCGCGAGCAACCGGGCGGTGGGACCGGCCAGGTCGCCGGAGCCGGACAGGGTGTCGACCAGTCTGGTCACCTCCGGGATGCCCCGGCCCGCAGCAGCGTGCCGGAGCAGGGTGGCACTGAGCGCGGTGGTCCCCGCCAGCAGCGGTGCCGTCTCGCGGGCAAGCGCATCGACGACTGCTGCCGACCCTGGTAGGGCCGCCAGGGTGAGCAGCATTGCGGCGAGGACGTCGTCACCCGTCGGGGTCAGGCCGGGTCCGAGGCCGACCAGAGCGGCCGGCCGCCAGTCCCGGCGGTCGGCGGGCAGGTCGGCCGGCGGCACGGGCAGTAGCTCCTCGAGCGCGTCGGCGCGGGCAGCCAGCTGCGGGCCTGGTCGCAGCGGCTGTGGCTGAGCCGGCCGCCACCACCGGCGTACCAGGAAACGCAGTTCCCCGACCACGACCTCCCCGGCCCCCACGGTCGCGACGGCATCCGGCCGGACGGCGGCGAACAGCCCGTGGCTGCTGGGCGTGGCGAGCCGCAGCGCGCAGGGCAGTCTCAGCGCGTCGGAGCTGACGAGTGCGACCACTTCCTCCGATGTGTCCAGGTATACGGCCGTCGGAAACACGCCCCGCACCACGGCCGCCCGAACCGGTCCGCACAGCAGCCCGCTCAGGGCAGTGGGGGCGGCGACGGGCACTTCGGCCGGCAGTGGCACGGGCCGATCATGCCACCCCGTCTCGGCTGCGCCCGAGCGCGATCTGTTGCGCCGAGTAGTTGAATTTCGCGACGTCCCACACCTGCACGTCGGTTTGGGTCACCATGGGCCCGATGTGGCTGGGGGCCACGTCATCGGTGAGCCATGCGTCGCGGCCAAACCCCGGTCGTGACCGTGCGCCTGAGCCCTGAGGAGGGGCGCGGATGGCATTCAGTTGGAAGGTCGTTCACGGCGGGAAGACACCGCCGCCAGGTGAGGTCGTAGCACCGGACGAACGGTTGTCCTGGGGACGGACAGCGGGCATCGGTGCTCAGCACGTCGTCGCGATGTTCGGGGCGACCTTCGTCTTCCCGCTGGTGATGGGGCTGGACCCCAACCTCGCGATCATGATGTCCGGCATCGCGACGATCCTGTTCCTGCTCATCACGCAGGATCGGGTTCCGAGCTACCTCGGCACGAGCGCCTCGTTCGTCGGCGGTGTCATCGCGATTAGGGCAGCAACGGACAGCGATGCCCTCGTGACCGGCTCGATCCTGGTGGCCGGTGTGGTGCTGGCCATCGCGGGTCTGCTGATCAACTTCCTCGGCGTCGGCATCATCCACAAGGTGTTCCCGCCAGCTGTGACCGGCGGCGTGGTCATGTTGATCGGCTTCGGGCTGGCCTTCGTCGTGGCCGACATCTACTGGCCGCAAGACCACTGGGTCGCCATGGCCACCATGACGGCCGTCTTCCTGATGACTGTGCTGTTGCGAGGTTTCTGGTCGCGTATCGCGATCCTGCTGGCGCTGGTGTTCGGCTACGCGCTGTCCTGGATCCTGGACAAGACGGCCGGCGACATCACGGCGTTCAACCCGGGTGCGGGCAAGATCGACACTCACCCGCGGGTGAACTTCGACGCGGTCAAGTCCGCTGACTGGTTCGGCCTGCCCGACTTCACCGGTCCGGACTTCAAGTTCTCCGCGATCATCCTCGTGCTCCCCGCGGTGATCGCGCTGATCGCCGAGAACACCGGTCACGTCAAGGCCGTGGGTGCCATGACCCGCCGCGACCTCGACCCGATGATCGGACGCGCCATCTTCGCCGATGGCGTCGGCACCGTGGTGTCCACGTCCGTGGGTGGCTCGCCGACCACGACGTACGCCGAGAACATCGGCGTCATGGCGGCCACCCGCATCTACTCCACTGCCGCCTACTACGTGGCGGGTGTGGTGGCCATCCTCTTCGGCCTGATCCCGAAGTTCGGCGCACTCGTGGCGGCAACGCCGGGCGGCGTTCTCGGCGGCATCACGGTCGTCCTCTACGGGATGATCGGGCTTCTCGGCGCGAAGATCTGGATCGAGAACGACGTCGACTTCGCCAACCCGATCAACCTGGTCCCGATCGGGGCCGGCATCATCCTCGCGATCGGTCCGGTGGCCCATCAGGTCACCAACGACTTCACGCTCGGCGGCATCGCGCTGGGCACCGTCGTGCTGCTGGCGGGCTACCACCTGCTGCGGTGGCTGGCGCCGCCCTACATGAGGGACGCCCTTGTTGCGGGACAGGCGTTCGACCGTGAGGGCGCAGTTGTCGGCGCAGACACGCATCGACGCCACGGCTCCGACGCCGAGGGGGTGACCGATGCCGACCACGGGGCACCCACGTCCCCGCGGCACGGCTCGGACACCCCGGAGCCCCGGCAGTAGCCCGTCCTTCACACAGGCGAGGGCCGCGCGGCCCTCGCAATTTCCCGCCCGCCTGAGAGGATCCCCCGGTGAAGCCGTCCCCGTTCGCCTACTCGGCGCCCACGTCGCTGGCCGAGGCGCTGGCGGTGCTCGCCGAGGCTGGGGCGGACGGCAAGGTGCTGGCGGGCGGGCAGAGCCTCCTGCCCATCCTCAACATGCGGCTCGCCGCGCCCGGCCACATCATCGACATCAACCGCATCCGGGACCTGGCCTTCGTGCGGGTCGAGGACGGCGGAGTGCGGATCGGCGCACTGGCCCGACATGCCGACGTGGAGCGCGACGAGCCTGCCCATGACGTCTTGCCGCTGCTCCGGCAGGCCTTGCGCCTCGTTGCTCACCCGGTGATCCGCAACCGCGGCACGACGGTCGGCAGCCTCGCCCATGCCGATCCGAGTGGGGAGATGACGGCTGTCCTCGGCCTCACCGGAGGCACGGTCGAGGTGGCCCGGCAGGGCTCGACGCGAACCGTAGACGCTTCCGAATTCTTCGTGGCGCCGCTGGAGTCGGCCGTCGAGCCTGGGGAGATGGCGGTGTCGGCGCACTTCCCGGCGCCGCCACCGCACACGGGCACGGCGTTCGTGGAGGTGGCCCGTCGCCATGGTGACTACGCCGTGTGCGGGCTCGCGGCGATGGTGACGCTGCAGCAGGACGGCGCGATCGGGCTTGCCCGCGCGGCGTACATCTCGGTCGGTCCGACACCCATCGTCCTGGACCTCAGCGAGGCGCTGCACGGACAACTTCCTGACCAGGCCGACTGGACGGCAGCCGGTCGGCTGGCCCAGGACCAGGTTGACCCCGAGCCCGACATTCATGCGAGCGCTTACTACCGGCGCCATCTTGTCGGGGTGCTGACCGGGCGTGCCTTGCGCGAGGCGGCGGGGAGGGCGGTATGACCGCGTCGCCTGGACCGGAGCAGCTGTACGACGTGGTGCTGCACGTCAACGGCGTTCTGCGGCCGGCATCCGTGCCGGCCCGACGGCTGCTCTCGGATTGCTTGCGGCACGACCTGCGACTCACCGGGACCCACGTCGGGTGCGAGCACGGCGTGTGCGGCGCCTGCACGGTGCTCGTCGACGGCCGCCCGATGCGTTCCTGCTTGATGCTCGCCGTAAGCGCCGAGGGTCACGAGATCACCACCGTCGAGGGCCTTGGCACGCCGGCCGACATGCATCCGGTACAGCAGGCGTTCCGCGAGTGCCACGGGCTGCAGTGCGGCTTCTGCACGCCTGGGTTCCTCACGACGATCGCCGCGTTCATCGAGGAGAACCCGGCTCCGTCCGAGGAGGAGGCCCGCGAGGCGATCTCTGGCAACCTGTGCCGCTGCACCGGCTATCAGAACATCGTCAAGGCGACGCTGCGCGCCGCGGAGATCACAAGATCCTCTGGGCGCGGACACACCACCTCCGCGGCGAGTCGCGGGAGCAAGCATCCAAAGGATCTTGACCAGGGGACGAACCCGTGACGACCAAGCTGTTCGGGGAGCCGGTCCAACGGGTCGAGGACGCCAAGCTGGTCACCGGTGGCGCGCAATTCCTCGACGACCTCGGCCACGACGCGCTCGGCGCAGCGTTCGTGCGCAGCCCGCACGCCCATGCGCGCATCACCGACATCGACGTCACCGGTGCGCTCGAGGTCGACGGGCTGGTCGCCGTTTACACGCACGAGGATCTCGCCGGTCCGGCCGGCGATCGCCTTCCACTGCTCATCCCGCACCCGGCGCTGACCGAGCCGCGCACCGGCTATCCGCTGGCGCGCGACGTGGTCAAGCACGTCGGTGAGCCGATCGTGATGGTCGTGGCCACGGACCGCTACGTGGCCGAGGACGCAGCCGAGCGGATCGTCGTCACTTACGAGCACCTGCCACCGGTGGTCGGCGTGGACAACGCCCGGCGGGCCGAGCGGGCCGTGCACGACGATGTGCCCGACAACGTCTCGGCGCACATGGTGCAGCAGGTCGGCGACATCGACCGGGCGATGGCCGCCGCGCCGCACGTTCTCGAGCTCGACCTCGAGATCCAGCGCAGCGCGTCGATGCCGATGGAGGGCAAGGGGGTCTACGCGCGCTGGGACGGCGCCGAGGGCTCGATGCGGATGTACTCCTCGACCCAGACCTCGACCGGTGTGCGGGCTGCCGTTGCCGCCCGGCTCGGCCTGCCGCTGAACAAGGTCGACTGCATCGCTCCGATGGTGGGGGGCGGGTTCGGCGCCAAGATCATGCACCCGTGGCCGGAGGAGGTGATGGTGCCGTGGGCGGCGCGCGAGCTCGACCGTGAGGTCAAGTGGGTCGAGGACCGCCGCGAGCACTTCGTCTCTTCGGCGCACGAGCGCGGCCAGATCCAGAACGTGAAGGTCGGCTTCGACGACGACGGCCGGATGCTGGCGCTGGATGTGCGGTTCTGGCACGACAACGGCGCCTACACGCCGTACGGCATCATCGTCCCGATCATCACCTCGACCCAGCTGCTCGGGCCCTACAAGCCCGGCGCCTACCGGGTGGAGTTCTGGTCGCTCTACACCAACACCGTCATAGTCACGCCCTACCGTGGCGCCGGTCGCCCGCAGGGTGTCTTTGCGATGGAACGCACCATGGACGCCATCGCCGAGACAATCGGCCTGGACCGCACCGAGGTGCGCCGCCGCAACCTCATCACGCCGGCCGAGATGCCCTACGACCACCAGATGACCTTCCAGGACGGCCGGCCGCTCATCTACGACTCCGGTGACTTTCCGGCCTCGCTGGACAAGCTGAAGGCGCTGATCAGCTGGGACGAGATGACCGCGTACGCCGAGCAGGCCCGAACAGACGGGCGCAAGGTCGGGCTGGGGCTGGCGTGCTACGTCGAAGGAACCGGCGTAGGTCCCTACGAAGGCGCGCACGTTGTCGTCGAGTCCTCCGGGAAGGTCAAGGTGGCGACCGGGCTCACCACGCAAGGACAGGGGCACTTCACGTCGTTTGCGCAGATCGCCGCTGACGAGCTCGGCGTGCCCCTCGAGGACGTCGAGGTGGTGACCGGAGACACCCGCCGGTTCGGTTACGCGGTGGGGACATTC
>JBDUAP010000126.1:0-7556 GCA_040004585.1 Sporichthyaceae bacterium | reverse complement strand
TCACGGTGGACGGGTGCGGCTTGCCGGCGATGCCGACCAGGTTGCGCACCGTCGATGACGACGTGAACAGAACCGCGTCGTAGCCACCGCCCTTGATGGCCTCGCGGATAGGTGCGGCCGGCGGGGCCGCTCGCACGGTCCGGTAGGCCGTTACGTCGTCGACCTCCCAACCCCGCTCGACCAGGCCGGCCACCAGGTTCTCGGTGGCGATGTCGGCCCGGGGCAGGAAGACCCGGTCGATCGGGTCGAAGACCGCGTCGTAGGGCGGCCAGTCCTCGAGCAGGCCGGCGGCGGACTGCTCGCCGCTCGGAACGAGGTCAGGCTTGATGCCCCACGCCAGCAGGTCGGCAGCAGTCTGGTCGCCGACCGCAGCGACCTTGATGCCAGCGAACGCCCGCGCATCCAGGCCGTATTCCTCGAACCGCTCACGGACGGCCTTCACCGCGTTGCGCGAGGTGAACGCGACCCACTCGTAGCGACCGGTGACCAGGCCCTTGATCGCCCGTTCCATCTGCTGGGGCGTGCGGGGCGGCTCGACCGCAATGGTGGGCACCTCTTCAGCGACGGCTCCGAACGAGCGCAGCCGCTGCGAGAGCTGACCGGCCTGCTCCTTCGTGCGCGGGACGAGAACCCGCCAGCCGAACAGGGGCTTGGTCTCGAACCAGGAGAGCTTCTCGCGCAGCGCGACGGTGTCACCGACGACGGTGATGGTGGGCGCCGTCAGACGCGCCCTCTTCACGTCGGCCGCCACTCGCTCGAGCGTCGACACGACGGTGCGCTGCTCGGTGGTGGTGCCGCGGTGTGTCAGCAGCACCGGGGTCTCGGCGCTTCGGCCCGCTGCGACGAGAGCCTTCGCGACGTCGCCGATCACACCGGTCGCCGACAGAAGCACCAAGGTCGCATTTCCGGCGGCGTAGGCAGGCCAGTCAACGGTGCCCTCGGCCACGTTGACGACCCGCACCTCGCGGGCCTTCGCGGTAGTCAGCGGAACACCCGCATAGGCGGGGACCGCGCTGATCGCCGAGACGCCGGGAACGACCTCGAAGGAGATCCCGGCCTTGGCACAGCCGGCAGCCTCCTCGGAACCGGTGGCGTAGAGGAACGGATCGCCGTCGAGCAGCCGGACGACGAGGCCACCGGACCTGGCGGCCTTGACGACGAGCTTGGCTCGCATCGCGTGGGTCATCGGCTGGCCGTCATCGCCGACGGAGCCGTCGATGACCTCGACGTCGGGCCGACAGAACCGCGCCACGAACGCGGGATCCTGCGACTCGGTGACGACGGTGTCGGCGCTTGCCAGCAACTCAACGGCGCGGACGGTGAGCAGGCCGGGGTCACCGGGTCCAGCGCCGACGAAGGCGACGCTGCCCTTGGGTGTGGGGCTCTTCTTCTTGGTCGGGGGGGTCACGGAACTCGCTCCCACATCAGGTCGGCCGCACCCTCGGCGAGCAGATCGTTCGCCAGGCGGCGACCGATCTCTGCTGCTTCGTCGAGTGGTCCGGAGGCGGACAGCCGCACACTTCCCGTGCCGTCGACCGAAATAACGGCGGCGCGAAGGTACAGCTCTTGGACGTGCTCGCCTTCGGCTGCTTCCCCTAGTGCTCCGACGGGGGCCGAGCAGCCGGCTTGCAGGGTGGCGAGCACAGTGCGTTCCGCGGTCACAACGTGCCGGGTTGCGGCATCGTCGAGACCGGCGAGCAGATCGAGGACATCGGTGTCACGCGACGCGGCAGGGCCGTCTGGGCGCCGGCACTCCACCGCCAACGCGCCCTGGCCGGGCGCGGGCAGCATCTGGATGGGGTCGATCACCTCGGTGGCGGCATCGAGGCGGCCCAGCCGAGCCAACCCGGCGCGGGCAAGCACCACAGCGTCGAGCTTCCCGTCGGCCACCAACCGCAGCCGGGTGTCGACGTTGCCACGCACCGGGACGACGTCCAGGCCCAGACCGAGCGCGCGCAGCTGCGCCGTTCGCCGCGGTGAGCCGGTGCCCACCCGCGACCCGGGCGGCAGCTCGCCGAGGGTGAGTCCGTCGCGCGCGACCAGCGCGTCCCGCGGATCCTCGCGCATCGGCACCGCAGCGATGCACAAACCTGGTGCCTCTCCGGTGGGCAGGTCCTTCAACGAGTGGACCGCGACGTCTACCGTTCCGGCCAGCAGGGCATCGCGCAGCGCGGTGACGAACACGCCCGTGCCACCGATCTGGGCGAGGTCCTCGCGGGAGGTGTCGCCGTACGTCGTGATCGGCACCAGCTCGACCGCGCGACCCGTGCTAGCGGTGATCGCGTCGGCGACAAATCGAGCCTGCGTGGTAGCAAGCGCGCTGGCGCGGGTCCCGATGCGCACGGGGTCCTGGGCACCTTCGGCGGGGGTCGGTGCGCTCACGGTGACCCCTCATCGTCGACGTCGACTCGGGTCAAAGCCTCGATATCGCGCACGCCCAGGCCGAACAGCTTGCTCAAGGCATCGGCGTAGGACTGGCCACCGGGCTCCTCCGCGAGCTGCTTGACCCGCACCGTCGGGGCGTGCAGCACCTTGTCGACCACGCGACGTACCGCGATCTCGATCTCGCCGCGGGCGCGGTCATCGAGGTCGGGCAGCCGACCGGCCAGCCGGATGAGCTCGGCGCGGACGACCTCGTCGGCCATTCCGCGCAGGGCAACGACGGTCGGAGCGACGCTGACTGCGCGCTGCCACCCCAGGAAAGCCGCGACTTCGTCGGCGACGATGACCCGGGTCGCCTCCACGTCGGCGGTGTGCTCGTTGCCCGCCAGCACGGTGGCGAGCGTCTCCAGGTCGACCAGGGTGACGCCGGGGATCCCGGCCACCGCGGGGTCGATGTCGCGGGGCAACGCCAGGTCGAGCAGCAGCAGGGGCCTGCCGTCGCGGTGTTCCTGGGCTCGCGCCACGACATCGGCACCGAGCACCTGGCCGACTGCACCGGTGCAGGAGACGACCGCGTCGACCGCACCGATGAGGTCGGCCAGGTCGGCGAGAGGTGCGGCGCGACCCTGGACCGACACGGCCACCCGCTCCGCGTGGGCGAGGGTGCGGTTCGCAATGCACAGCCGTGCGCCCTGCTGACGCGCGACGCTGGCGGCCAGCCCGCTCATCGAGCCCGCGCCGACGACCAGCACCTCCCGACCGGACAACGGGCCTAGCACGCGGACGGCCTCATCCAGCGCCGCGGTGACCAGAGATCGGCCGGCCCGGTCGATGCCGGTCTCGGTTCGGGCGCGCTTGCCGACCCGCAGGGCCTGCTGGGTGAGCTCGTTGAGCGAGCGACCGGCGGTGCCGGCCCCCTGTGCCAGCCTCAGAGCCTGCTTGATCTGCCCGACGATCTGGCTCTCGCCGACGACCATCGAGTCAAGACCGCACGCGACGGAGAACAGGTGCGCCACCGCCCGGTCCTCGTAGTGGACATAGAGATGCGGGGTCAGCCCGTCCAGCGGCATCTGCGCGTGGCGAGCGAGCAGATGCGACGTCTCGGCGACACCGGAGTGGAACTTGTCCACGTCGACGTAGACCTCGACCCGGTTGCAGGTTGAGAGGACCATCGCCTCCTTCGCCTGCTCGCCACCGACCAGGTCGGTGAGCAGCTTGGAGACCGCGTCGACGCCGAGGGCAGCGCGCTCGAGCATGCTGACCGGAGCGGTGCGGTGGGAAAGGCCGACAACCAGGAGGCTCACGAGGACACCGCCCGTCGCTCGTCCGGGAGTACCTCGTTGAGGCGTCGGGCGACCTGCTGTGGGCTGGACACCTTGCGCTGCTCGTGGAACGCGAGGATCTGCAGCTCGATGGACATGTCGACCTTGCGCACCTCGACCTCGGCGGGCACGACGAGCACGGTCGGAGCGAAGTTCAGGATGCTGCTCACTCCCGCGGCCACCAGTCGGTCGCACACCTCCTGCGCTCCTGCCGCCGGTGTCGCGATGACGCCGATCGCGATGCCGTGCTGCCGGACGAGCCGCTCGAGGTCGGACAACGGGCTCACCTTCAACCCGGCTACGTCCGCACCGACGAGGGAGGCGTCGGCATCGACCAGGGCGCGGATCGCGAAGCCACGGGACACGAACCCTCCGTAGTTCGCCAGCGCATGACCCAGGTGACCGAGGCCCACGATCACGACGGCCCAGTCCTGGCTCAGCCCCAGCTCCCGGGAGACCTGGTAGACGAGGTAGTCGACGTCGTAGCCCACCCCGCGCGTGCCGTAGGAGCCCAGGTGGGAGAGATCCTTGCGCAGCTTGGCGGAGTTGACCCCGGCAGCGACCGCCAGCTCCTCGGATGAGACGGTAGAGACACCGCTCTCGGCCAGTGCGCTCAGGGCCCGCAGATAGACGGGCAGCCGCGCCACAGTGGCCTCCGGGATGCCGCGGGTCCGGGAGGCTCGAGCATTCGATCGATCTTCAGTGGTCACAGGTCTCCAGAGGGCGACCGGTCGTGGGTCAACCAGGACGTCACCCTAAGCGCTTGTGAACGCAGGCACAAAGTGAGCGGACCGGCCGCCCCGATCAGGCGGTGAGGGCTGCCCGGAGGCGCTCCGCGGAGACCCGCCAGAAGTCGTGCGGCTGCCCGTCGACGAGCGTGACGGGGATCTGCTCCGCGTAGCGCTCCTGCAACGCAGGGTCATCGAGAATGCTGTTCTCCTCCCACCCCACGCCGACCTCGGCGGCGACCGCTGCGACCACCTCGCGGGCCTCGTCACACAGGTGGCACCCCGGCTTTCCGATCAGGGTGATCCGGATCGGAGTTCCGGCGACCCCGGTCACGGTGCGGCCGCCCCGGGATCGCTGCCCGCGTCAACGCTGTTCTCATCAGCGTCGCGCAACCGCCCCTTGGCGACCTTGCCGGTCACCGAGTGCGGCAGCTCGGCGACCAGTTCCACGATGGTCGGTTGCTTGAAGCGGGCCAGGCGCTCGGCGGTGTGCGCGATGACGTCCTCGGCGGTCAGCCCGGAACCGGGCCGCGCCACGACGTACGCCTTGACTGCCTCTCCGGTCTGCTCGTGGGCCACCCCGACGACGGCCGACTCGGCGACATCGGGATGCTCGCTGATCGCGTCCTCGATCTCGCGCGGATAGACGTTGAAGCCGCTGACCAGGATCAGCTCCTTGCGCCGCCCGACCAGGAACAGGTCGCCGTCCTCGTCGGCGTAGGCGACGTCGCCGGTGGCGTACCACCCCTGCTCGTCGGGACCGCCTGAGCCGTCCGGCCAGTAGCCGGAGAACACGTTGTCGCCGCGGACCCAGATCTCGCCGGCGTCGTCGTCCTGGACGTCCTCACCACTCTCGTCGACCAACCGCAGCTCGACGCCGGGGATCGGTCGGCCCACCGAACCGGGCTTGGCCTCGGCCGACCCCAGCGTGCTGCTTACGACCGGCGACGTCTCGGTCAGGCCGTATCCCTCGTTGATCGAGACTCCCCCGCCGGTGCGGATCTGTTCGAGGACTGCCGGCGGCAGTGGCGAGGCGCCCGAGGCAAGGAGCCTGACGTCGCGAAGCGCCTCGGCTACGTCGACGGGGTCGGCCCCGCCGGCCAGCTCGGCCCAGGCGACGTACATCGGCGGCGCACCAGGGATGTTGGTCACCCGCTCGCGACGGACCAGCTCGAGGGTTTCGCGCGGGTCGAACCGCTCGACCAGAACGGCGGTGGCTCCGGTGAGCGCCACCATGCCCAGCCCCGCGTTGAGCCCGTAGATGTGAAAGAGCGGCAGGACGAGGAGTACGACGTCGTCCGAACGCATCGGCGGGGGCTCGATCCGGGCGCACTGCTCGAGGTTGGCCAGCAGCGCGCGGTGGCTGAGCATCGCCCCTTTGGGCCGACCACTGGTGCCTGACGTGAACAGCAGAACAGCGAGGTCCTCGCCGCCGGCGTCCGGCTCGACATCCCCGCCGCTGCGCCCGGCAGCGACCAGGTCGCGGAAGCCCGCCTCGTCGAGGACGGCACGATGGCTCGTGTCGGCCGCACCGCGGACCGCGAGGAGGGTCGCCTCCTCGGCGATGACAACGCGTACGTCGGCCTCGCCGAGCAGGTGCGTCATCTCCCGGCTGGTGTAGCCAGTGTTGACCGGGACGACGACAAGACCCGCCCGGAGGACGCCGAAGTAGGCAGTGACGTAGTCGGGGGTGTTGGACAGGCACAGGGCGACCCGGTCGCCGGTGCTCAGTCCGAGCTCGCTGACGAAGGCGGAAGCAGCGGCATCGACAGTGGCGTCCAGGTCGGACCACGTGGTGCGGTTGCCGTTGTGCAGGAGGGCTGTCGCGTCCGGCCGCCGAGCGGCGCTGCGCCGGACCAGGTCGGCGAGGTTGCCGTCTCCTCCTGCCACGAGGGCGAGTCTGGCACAGGCAAAGCCCACGCTCCGGACTAGGCCAACCGGGTGGTCGCTCGCTCAAGCAATCGAAGGCTTCCCCCGACATCAACCCCTGACGGACGAAGGGGTGGCGAGGGATGCGCGCGACGCGACGGACGACGGGCTGGCTGGTCTCGGCTGCCCTGCTCGCGTCGACCTTCGTCGGGCTCAACGCGGCGCCCGCGTCGGCCAGCACCAGCAGCATCCTGTCCGCGGTCAACTCCGCCCGAGCCGGTGCCGGCCGACGACCGCTGTCGCTGCGCTCGGACCTGTCAGCTGTCGCCTACCGCTGGTCCCAGCACATGGCCGCGACGGGCACGCTGGCGCACAACCCCAGCCTGACCCGACAGGTGAGCAACTGGCGCTGGGTGGGCGAGAACGTCGGCTACGGACCGGACTGGAGCGCCGTCGAGACGGCGTTTATGAACTCCCCCGGCCATCGGTCCAACATCCTGGACAGCGACTACAGCCAGATCGGCATCGGCGTGGTCATCAGGGGCAACCGGGTCTGGATCACCCAGGTCTTCCGGTCCCCGTCCGGCTCGAGCACCGCGGCAAAGCCGAGGAAGCCGACTCCGGTCAGCAGGACCAGGACGCCGGCTGCGAAGCCAGCAGCACGGCCGGCGCGCAAGCCCGCCCCCACCGCCACGCAGCTGCTCGAGCGCCGGATCACGACGGCCAAGGCGCGACGCAACGGCCACCCGGCCAGCGACCCGCTGCTCGACGCGCTCGGCTTCGCCGATGCGATGCGCACCGTCGGCGGCTGATCAGCCGGGCTGTACAGGACCGGTCACCGGTTCCGATGGTTACGATCTTGAGCCATGTCGCCCCGACAGCTCCGCCGAACACGGAGTGCAAAGTACGCGGCTGGTGCCGTCAGCGCGGGACAGGCTTCTGCTGCCGCTGCGGAGGTCGAGGACGCACTTGCCGTACCGCTCGACCCGGTGGCCGCGGCGTTCTTCGACGTCGACAACACGGTGATGCGCGGTGCATCGATCTTCTACTTCGCGCGCGGGCTCTATGCACGCAAGTTCTTCAAGCCACGCGACCTCGGCCGGTTCGCGTGGCAGCAGACGCGGTTCCGGCTACTGGGTCGGGAGAACCTCGGCCACGTGCAGGAGGCACGCGAGTCGGCGTTGTCCTTCGCGGCGGGCCACCGGGTCGAGGAGCTGACCGCGATCGGCGAAGAGGTCTTCGACGAGGTGATGGC
>JBDUAP010000125.1:0-7566 GCA_040004585.1 Sporichthyaceae bacterium | reverse complement strand
AGATCGCCCGTCGCGGCGCCGAGGATGCGCGCACGCACCTCGGCGCCCGCGTGCCGAAGCACCCCGCCGGACCCCACCACGAGCTGCACCTCGCGCAGGTTCTTCCCACCTCGCCCGTGTCGGCGCAGCGCCACCGTGACTGCGAGCTCCGCGAGCCGCACATCGACCGCGCGCTCGCTGTCGTCATCAGGCAGGTACGACGGGTCGTGCGCCCGCTTCTCCGCAGCCGACGCAAGCGCCGACACTTCGGATTCATCCACCAAGCGCTCGGTAACAGCTGCGGAGACGACACCTGTCGCGTTCCACCGCATCCCGAGGTCACCCTCAACCGTGCGGCTGCGCCACATCACCTCCACGGCGTCGCGGCGCAGCGTTGCGTCCTCACCGATCGGCGTCACCACCGAGTAGACGTCCGTCGTGGCGCCACCGACATCAACGACGAGGACATCACCGACGCCACCCACCCCGTCCACGCCATCGGCCAGCAGCTCAACACCGGCCAGAACCGCGTCAGGCGTTGCAGCCCGCACCATCGCCGCGAACTCCGGCCGCTTCGACAGACCCTTACCGCCGATGACGTGGTCGATGAAGACGTTCCGGATCGCAACCCGTGCAGGCCCGGGATCAAGGCGGCCGATCTCCGGCAGCACGTTGTGCGTCGCGACGACTCGCTTGCTCCGACCCCGCAGCACATCGACAACCTGATCGCGCACCTCGACGTTGCCTGCCACCACCACCGGCACCTTGAGCCCAGACCGCGACAGCCGACGCGCGTTGTGCAGCAACGTCTCGGCGTTGCCACCATCCGTCCCACCGACAAGCAGCACGACGTCTGGTCGATCCGTGAGCAACGCAGCCACCGCAGCGTCGTCGAGACGGTCGCTCGCGACGTGCACCACCCGCGCACCAGCCGACAATGCGACGCGATATCCGGCCTCAGCCGTGATCGCCCGCTCATAGCCCACGACCGCCAGCCGCAACCCGCCACCTGCACTCGAGCACGCGAGCGCCGGCACCGATGACGGCACCGACAGAGCGGCGCGGCACACGTCGTACCCATCCATCACGTCGCTGTCGATCGTGGTCGGCGAACTAGCAGTCGCGACCAAGGCGCCTGCATCGAGGTCGACCAGGGCCGCCTTAGTGAACGTGGAGCCGAAGTCGATGCAAAGGACCTGTCCGAACAACCTCCTCTACCCCAGGGCCCGGTGCAGGTCCTCGAGCAGGTCCTCGACGGCCTCGATGCCCACTGAGAGCCGGACCAGGTCGCCCGGCACCTCCAGCGGTGAGCCGGCGACCGACGCGTGGGTCATCCGCCCCGGGTGCTCGATCAGCGACTCGACGCCGCCGAGGGACTCGCCGAGAGTGAAGAGCTCGGCCCGGTTACAGATCGCGATGGCCTCGTCCTCGCCGCCCGCGACCCGGAAGGAAACCATCCCGCCGAACGACTTCATCTGCTTTGCCGCGATCTGATGCCCGGGGTGGTCCGGCAGACCGGGATACAGCACCTCGAAGACCTTCGGGTGCGCCGCGAGCATGTCGACGACGCGTTCCGCGTTGGCGCTGTGGCGATCCATCCGTACGCCGAGTGTCTTGATGCCACGAAGCACGAGCCACGAGTCGAACGGTCCGGCGATCGAACCCATCGCGTTCTGGTTGTAGGCGACCTGCTCCCCGATCTCACTGTCAGCCATCACCAACGCGCCACCGACCACGTCCGAGTGACCGCCCATGTACTTCGTGGTCGAGTGCACGACAACGTCCGCGCCGAGGGCGAGCGGTTGCTGCAAGTACGGCGAGGCGAACGTGTTGTCCACGACCAGCAACGCACCGGCGTCGTGCGCCAGCTCAGCTATTGCAGTGATGTCGACGATGCCCAGCAACGGATTCGTGGGCGTCTCAACCCACATCACCTTCGTGCGGCCGGGCTGAAGCGCAGCCCGAAAAGCGTCTACGTCATGCCCCCCGGCGGGCGTGAAGTCCAGCCCCCACCGCTCCTGCACCTTCGCGAACAACCGGTAGGTGCCGCCGTACGCGTCGCCGGGGATCACCACGTGGTCGCCGGGGCCACTCAGCGTGCGGATCAGGGTGTCCTCGGCCGCCAAGCCGGAGGCGAACGCCAGTCCGCGGCGGCCACCCTCCAACGAGGCGAGGCATTCCTCGAGCGCGGTCCGCGTCGGGTTGGCGCTGCGGCTGTACTCGTAACCGCCGCGCAGTCCACCGACGCCGTCCTGCTTGTAAGTCGAGGTCTGGTAGATCGGCGGGACGACCGCACCGGTCGTGGGGTCCGGCTCCTGGCCGGCATGGATCGCACGGGTCTCGAACTGCATGAGCGAGACTCTACGGCCGCTCGTCCACCGAGAACGAGGCGATCGACTCCTGCATCTCCCCGGCGAGTGTGGCCAGCCCTGTTGCGGCGCCCGCGCCCTCCTTCGAGCCGATCGCGACCTTGCGGGCGACCTCGGAGACCTGAGTCATGGCCACCACCACCTGGTCCGACGCCGACCGCTGCTGCTGGGTCGCGATGCTGATCTCGCGGGCCGCAGCTGTGGTCTCGTCCACCTTCTCCTCGATCATCTCAAGGGCATGGGCGACGTCGCGCACCGCGCGACCGCCGGACTGCACCTCGCGGGCGCCGTCCTCGCTGGCCGCGATGGTCGCCTTGGCATGGGTGCGGATCTCGGTGACGATCGCCTGTATCCGGCTCGTCGAGTCCTGCGCCCGCTCGGCCAGCGTGCGCACCTGTGCGGCGACAACGGCGAAGCCGCGGCCCTGCTCGCCGGCCCGAGCCGCCTCGATCGCGGCGTTGAGGGCCAGCAGGTTGGTCTGGTCGCTGAGGTCGTCGATTAGCTCGAGGATGCGACCGATCTCCTGGATGCGCTCACCGAGCCCGGCCGAGCTGACCGCGATCGATCCGACCCGGTCGGCGATGCGGTCCATTGCCTCGACCGAGGTCACGACTGCGGCGCGACCGTCCGCGGCGAGCCGCAGGGTCTGCCCCGCAGTGGTCGCGACCGCATCCGCGGTCTCGGCGATCTGAGCCGCCGTAGCCGCGAGCTCCTGGACGGTGGTCGTGGTCTCGGTGACAGCGGCGGACTGCTCCGACGCCGAGCTGGCCTGCTGGCTGGACAGTGTTTGCAGCTCCGCTGCCGACTGCGAGAGCTGTACGCCGGTGGCCTGGGCGTGCCCGACCAGGAGCCGCAGCTGGCGCAACGTGTCGTCGAACGAGCCGGCCAGCCGGGCCATGGTCTCGTCCTGCAGGTCCTCCACCGGGAGGCGCACGCCGAGGTCGCCGGTGGACGCCCGGCCGAGTGCGTCGGACATCTCGTTGAGCTGACGAGCCAGCAGGTCGCGCTCCATCCTGGTCCGGTCGGCTTCGATCCGCCGGCGCCGGTAGAGCGAGCGCTGCGACAGCAAGGCTCCCCCGAGCAGAGCGACCGCGGCGGCGAGCAGCATCAACGTCCAAGGCGTCAGTGCACTCTGCATGGGGCCGGGAGGCGCCGGAGCGGTGGCGGCGACGAGCCACTTGCTCTCGACGACACCGGGCAGCCGCCGGGACACCTGCACCGGCACGAACGCCGCTCGCATGCTGTCGAGATCGATGATCTTGGCGTCCTCAATTCCCCGCACTCGGCCGACAAAGTCGGCCTCGTCAATGGCTGCGGTGCGGGTCGGGTTCCCGGGTGGGAACCGGCTGTCAAGGACAACCTGGCCCCGGTTGGCCGTGATCACCCGGAGCACCGTGTCCGTCCCCTCCGGGCGCAACGCCTCCAGCCGGACACCCTCCAACACGATCTCGAGGGAGACGATGCTCTCGGTCTCACCGTCACGTTCCAGCGGGGTCGCGTTGGCCACCACCCATTCACCGATGCTCTTGGACAGGTAGGGGCTGGACTGGTAGACCTGCCCCGGCGCGAGCGAGGCAGCCACATCGAAGAAGGGCGCCTTCCCCAGATCCGTCGGCACTTCGTCCGCCGGAACCGCCTTGCCACCGTTCGCGCAGTGCCTGGTGGTTCCGTCCACACCGGTGAGGCAGACCAGCCCGGTGACGCCGGGGAAGACCGTGTCGACGTAGAGGAGCGCCTCCTCCGACGGGTCGCGGGCCACGAGAAGGGTCATCGCCCTGGACCGCTCGAGGGACTCGGACATCAACGTCTCGGCGTGCTGCGCATCGACCGCCAGTTGGGCGTCGAACTTGGCCCTGAGGTCGTCGGCACTGCGAGCGGCCTCGACCGTGAGGCCTGCTGCCAGGGCAAGAAGGGTCGCTCCCGCCAGCAATGCGGGCATGCGCATGCTGGGCACCGGTCCACCTCCCGTCCGAGACTCCTTTCTGTCGTCGGCGCAGATCGGCTCCGCATTGACCCTCGACAGGGGTGCAAAGATCCCGGAACGACCCCTCCCAGCGCTCTCGGGTGCGGTCGAGTCCTGGTGCGGGAATCCTCGCCCCCGCACGCTCGTTGGAGTCGACATGCTCTTCAGCCGTTTCAAGCGCCAGCTGCCCACCCCTGACGAGGCCCTCCCCGGCCGGCCGGATCGCCCCTACCCGGTGCCAGCGCGCCATGCCGTGCTCGGCAACCCGATCGAGGGTCCATACCCCGAGAACCTCGAGGTCGCAATCTTCGCCGAGGGCTGCTTCTGGGGCGCGGAGCGAGCGTTCTGGCAGATCCCGGGGGTATGGTCCACCGCCGCGGGCTACATCGCGGGAGTGACACCGAACCCGGCGTACGACGAGGTCTGCTCCGGCCAGACCGGCCATACCGAGGCCGTCCAGGTCGTGTTCGACCCGTCCGCCGTGACCTACGAGGAGCTGCTGCGGGCGTTCTGGGAGGGCCACGACCCGACCCAGGGCTTCCGCCAGGGCAACGACGTCGGTACGCAGTACCGCTCCGGCATCTATTACACGAGCGACGCCCAGCGGATCGCCGCCCAGGAGACCCGCGCCGCCTTCGAGCCGAAGCTGCGCGAGAACGGCTACGGCGAGATCACCACCGAAATCGTGCCAGCGTCGGAGTTCTACTTCGCCGAGGACTACCACCAGCAGTACCTGCACAAGAATCCCGGTGGCTACTGCGGCATCGGCGGGACCGGCGTCTCGTGCCCGGTCGGGGTGGCTCGCACCGACCAGAGCTGAGCTACCGCGGCCCTCGCGTCACCTGACTCCGATCAATCCGCTTCGTGCAGGTCCGTCACCTCGAAGGCGGGCGGATGGGCCTCGTGCAGAGCAGCACAGGTCAGCAACGCCGCTGGGCCGGCCGTTACCGTCCGCACCGTGGCCACCAGGTCACGAGGCTGGTGACCGAGCCGCACCTCCCACCGTCGCCGCGCGACTGGCCTCGTCGACACCGGGTTAACGGCGTTGATGGCGAACTCGCCCAGCACGAGCCGCGCATGCTGCTGGGCAGCCTGGGCGACGGGTGGGAACGTCGTACGGCCGCGCAGGAACGACGGGTGCACCTCGCCCCGTTCGTGCGCGGCAAGCACCTCCGGCCCGGCGTCCGGACCGACCCGCCCGTAGTAGAGGCCATGCGGCAGCGCGAGCAGGTTGGCCGCAAATCGGTCACCGCCCACGTGCGAGCACTCCCACACCGCCTCCGGCCGGTCACGTGAGAACGCCTCCGCGAGCGGCCGGCCGCGGATCGCGCAGCACGCGTCGTGGCGACCGTGCGTGCACACGAGGTAGGTCGGCTCGTACGACGAGGAGCCGGCACTGCCGTCGAGGGGCAGCTCCAGCAGCTGGGCATCGTCGGCGAAGGTGCCCCATCGCGACACCTCCTGGCCGGGCATGCAGTTCACGACTGCCCAGCTGCGTCGCGACGGTTCTGGCGCGCGCCCCGGCCGGCGGATGAGCAGCACCCGCAGACCTATCGCCGCCGCACGGTCACTCAGCGCCGCCCCGACCGCCGGGTGCAGCCGTGACTCCACCAGTGCCTGGCGCCCCCACGGCCCGGGCTGCTCGATCAGAACCATGCCGACCGACGGAGCCGCCGTGCCGACCACCGGGTCGCCTCGCAGCTCCGAGGCGAACGAGCAGCGCAGGGCCTGCGTCGCGGTCTGCGGGAGGTCCGTCACTTCCGATCGACGACCACGACGACCGCCTCGCGAACCAGCCGCCGCGCCAGCACCAGCGCGTCCTCGCGGTCGAGCCCGGGCAGCTCGGCAACGCTCAGCCGGGCGCCGTCGAGAAGTGCCTTGAGTGCCTTGCCCGTGGCCACCGGCAGCACGAGTCCCCGGTCGGGGAGGGTGAGGACGACGTGCTCCTCGTCGTACCGCAGCGCGTGGCGCATGTGCGGCCGCGCCGCCAACACAGTGGACGCGTCGAGCCGGGACGCCTCCTCCGCCTGACGCAGCGGTGAGATCGGCGCCGCGCGGTTGCCCGGCACGACCTTGGCGGCGAGGTGGTCGGCGACCTGGGCCGCAGTCACCGTGCGCAACCGCTCGACGAGCGCCTCCGCCGTCGCCGCGACGTCGCGCTCTATCTGCGCCGGGTCGGACACGTCCACGCCGAGAGGTAGCGACGACCGTAGGGCCGGCTCGTCCCCGACCAGAGCCGTCAGGGCCTCGAGAACGGAATGGCGGGTCACCGGGTGCACGCCGATGGTGAGGTGGATCGATACCTCGCCGAGCGCCTCAGCGGCGTGCACGTAGCCGCGCGGCAGGTAGAGCGCGTCACCCGGCCGCAGCACCTCGTCGATGAGCGGTGGTTCCGACGCCCGGGCCGAGACAGCAGCTGCGCGGTCCTCCCACGGTTCATCGCGCAGCGGGTCGACGAGGACCGGCTCGTGGATGCGCCACTTCTTCTCGCCCGCGATCTGCAGCACGAACACGTCGTGCACGTCGTAGTGCGCCGAAAATCCCGTCGAGGACCGCGGCGTGATGTAGGCGTTGACCTGAACCGGATGACCGAGGTCGGTCATCAGCGCACCCGCGAAGTCGATGATCGGCGGCCACAGCCGGTGCAGCCCTTGCAGCACGAGCGTGTGCCCGTCGAGGAACAACTCGAGGATGCGGTCGTCGGCCACCTGGTCGCCGACCATCGCGCCGACGCCGCCGGGGCGCGTGTAGCGGGACGGGGCAACGACCTTGCCGTCCTTGGCGACCCGGATGAACGGCGTGCGCAACCCGCGCCGGGACAGCAGCTCGTCGGCGGCCTCCTGGCTGAACAGGTCGCCGAAACTGGCCGGCAGCTCGCCCGCCTTGGACAGCAACGGTCGGTTCGACCAGTACGACGTGGCGAACTCGTCGTCGTCGACACCGACGCACCGGCTCAGGGCCGGACGGACAGAAGTCGCGTCCGTCCGGTCCTGGTCGCCGGAGCGGTCAAACATGTTCAGCTGCCGGCACCACTGCCTGAGCCGCCGTCAGCGCCACCGTCAGCGCCACCGTCAGCGCCGCCATCGGCGCCACCGTCAGCACCGCCATCGGCGCCACCGTCCTTGCCACCGCCGGCTTCACCGTCAGCGTCACCGTCCTTGCCACCGCCGGCGCCACCGTCAGCACCACCGTCCTTGCCACCGCCGGCGCCACCGTCGGCACCGCCGTCGGCACCGCCGTCGTGGCCCGCGCCAC
>JBDUAP010000124.1:0-7573 GCA_040004585.1 Sporichthyaceae bacterium | reverse complement strand
GCGACGGCCGCTCCAACAAGGAAATCGGCGAGGTGCTCGGCCTGTCGGCGCTGACTGTCAAGAGCCACCTGGCCCGGATCGCCCGCAAGCTCGGCACCGGGGACCGCGCCGAGATGGTCGTCGTCGCGATGCGCGCCGGCGTCGTGGCCTGAACCGCACGATTCCGGGCGCGCCCACGCTCGCGGCCTCCCCGCAGTTCGGCCGCTCACGACGTACCGTGATCGTCGTGGCAGGCCAGACCGACCAGGACGGCGAGATCGACGCCGCGGCCGAGCCTGCGCCCCCCACTCCTGTCCCCCTGGTCGAGCCCCGGGACGGTGTGCCCGTCCCCATCACGACCCAGGAGCAACTCGCCGCGGCGATTGATCTCTTGCGGGAGGGCACCGGCCCGCTGGCCGTGGACGCCGAGCGCGCGTCCGGCTACCGCTACGGTCAACGCGCCTACCTCGTGCAGCTGCGCCGCGCCGGAGTCGGCACCTTGCTCATCGACCCGGTCCCGCTACCCGACCTGAGCGCGCTGGGCGAGGTCATCGACGACGTCGAGTGGGTGCTGCACGCGGCGTCACAGGACCTGCCCTGCCTGGCCGAGCTGAGTCTGCGGCCCCGACGGATTTTCGACACCGAGCTCGCCGGCCGGCTGCTGGGCTATGCCCGGGTGGGGCTCGGCTCGATCGTCGAGGAGGTCCTCGGCTACACCCTAGAGAAGGGGCACTCCGCGGCCGACTGGTCCACCCGCCCACTGCCGGAGCCGTGGCTGCGCTACGCGGCGCTGGACGTCGAGCTGCTCGTCGAGCTGCGCAACGAATTGCACGCCCAGCTCACGGAGCAGGGCAAGCGCGACTGGGCGGCCCAGGAGTTCGCCGCGATCGCCGCTGCACCGCCGCCTCCCCCTCGCGTGGAGCCGTGGCGGCGGACCTCCGGGCTGCACCGCCTGCGCAAGCCCCGCCAGCTCGCGGTGGTGCGGTCCTTGTGGGAGGCCCGCGACGACCTGGCCCGCCGGCGCGACATCGCGCCGGGGCGGGTTCTGCCCGACGCTGCGATCGCGGCCGCAGCCTTGACGATGCCGAAGTCCGAGGACGAGCTGCTCGGTGTCTCGATCTTCAACGGGCGGTCGCTGCGCCGATCGGTGACGACGTGGTTCGCGGCCGTCGATGCGGCGCTGCACCTGGGCGAGGACGAGCTGCCCGAGCTCAAGGCGAAGTTCGACGGACCGCCGCCGGCGCGCAGCTGGCCGGAACGTGACCCAGCGGCCGCTGCCCGACTGGCCGCGGGGCGCGCGGCGGTGGCGGCGATCGCCTCCGAGCACAACCTGCCGCCCGAGAACCTGCTGACGCCCGACTCGATCCGTCGGCTTGCCTGGTCGCCTCCGGCCGACATCACCCCGGCCGTGGTCGCCGACGAGCTGCGCGATCTGGGTGCCCGCGACTGGCAGATCGAACTGACCGCGGCAGCACTTGCCGAGGCCCTCGTTTCGCCGGCCGAACTTGCCCAGGGGACCGACGATCTGGTTAGGTAAGCCTTACCTGCCCAGATCGGAAGGACCGCCTGCGTGCTGCCCAACTACCTCATCGGCCTGCGCGAGGGGCTCGAGGCGACGCTGATCGTCAGCATCCTGATCGCCTACCTCGTCAAAACGGGCAACCAGGGTCGGCTGCGGTTTGTCTGGACCGGGGTCGCGGCCGCGGTGGCGCTCAGCCTGGCGTTCGGTGCCCTCCTCACCTTCACGAGCAGCAACCTGAGCTTCGAGGCGCAGGAGCGCTTCGGCGGGCTGATGTCCATCGTCGCGGTCGGCTTCGTCACCTGGATGGTCTTCTGGATGCGGCGCACCGCTCGGTTCCTCAAGACCGAGCTGCAGGACAAGCTCGCTGCAGCGTTGACCATGGGCGCGCTCGCTCTCGTCGTGACAGCGTTCCTCGCTGTCGCCCGCGAGGGCCTGGAGACCTCGCTGTTCCTGTGGGCGGCGGCTCAGGCCACCGGTTCGGGTCCGACGCCGCTGATCGGGGCGAGCCTCGGCATCGCGACCGCCGTGGTCCTCGGATGGCTGCTCTACCGCCGGGCCGTCCGGATCAACCTGGCCAAGTTCTTCACCTGGACCGGCGCCGGGCTCATCATCGTCGCGGCCGGCGTGCTCGCCTATGGCGTGCACGACCTGCAGGAGTCACGAGACCTGCCGGGCCTGAACTCGCTCGCGTTCGACGTGTCTAACGCTGTTCCACCGGACAGCTGGTACGGCACGCTGCTGAAGGGGGTCTTCAACTTCAGCCCGGCAACCACCTGGCTCGAGCTCGCGGCCTGGCTGCTGTACGTCGTACCGGTCATGGTGCTGTTCTTCCGCCCGGCACGAGCCGCATCGACCAAGCCGGCGACTCCCGCGCCGGCCACGACGCCGGTCCGCTGATCCCCCACGTTTTCCCGCCCCACTTTCGGAGATCCCGCATGCCCTCGCTGCGCCCTGCCCGCCTCGTCGTCCCGGCTCTGCTCTTTCTGCTCGCCGCACCCGTCCTCGCGGCGTGCGGCGACGCCGGCCCGGCAACCGGCACGACCGTCGCGGTCGCGGCATCCGAGGATACCTGCGAGGTGGCGACGACGAATCTCGAAGCCGGTCCGGTGACCTTCACAGTGACCAACAAGGGCAGCAAGGTCACTGAGGTCTACGTGTACGGCGAGAAGGACGGCGCGTTCGACACGATCGTAGGCGAGGTCGAGAACATCGGTCCCGGCACGTCGCGCGACTTCTCCGTGGACCTGTCCGGCGGCACCTACGAGATCGCCTGCAAGCCCGGGCAGACCGGTGACGGCATCCGGACGAAGGTCACCGTCACCGGCGATGCGGCCGGCGAGACGGGCGAGCCCGCCTACGACCGCGAGATCGAGATGACTGTCGCCGCGGCGGGCCTGACCGGACTGGATGGCGCCGACGCCAAGTCCGGCGAGACGATCGAGTTCAAGCTGCAGAACGACACCGACGGCACGAGGAAGCTGGAGATCCTCGACCCATCAGGTGCCGTCGTGGCAGAGGCCGGGGTTGACAAGGGCGCCGAGGGCGAGGTCGCCGTGGAGCTGAAGGCGGCCGGCACCTGGACCGTCAAGGTCGAGGGCGGCGCCAAGGAGATCGAGACTCCCCTGCCCGTGTCGTAGCGTCCTCGGGTGACCGCAGCAGCGCCGGACCAGGGCCTGGTCGACGACGTGCGAACGCGGTTGCGTACGGCCGCGGACCCGGCGAAGGCGCCCGAGATGCAGGCTTACATGAAGTCGGCGATGCCCTACCACGGCGTGACGAGCCCACGGGCTCGCGTCGTGTTCCGGGAGGCCCTGGCGGCGCACCCGCTGCCCGACCGGGACACGTGGCTGGCCACAGTGCTGGCACTGTGGGACGGCGCCACCCACCGCGAGGAGTGGTACGCCGCGATTGCTGTCCTGCGGGACCGCCGGTACGCGGCTTACCGCGATGCCGACGTGATGCCGACGTACCGCCACGTCCTCGTCACCGGTGCGTGGTGGGACGTCGTCGACGACGTGGCCATCCACCTCGTCGGGCCACTGCTGCTCGAGCAGGGCAGCGCGGTCCGCACGGTCGTGCACGGCTGGCAGTCTGACGACGACCGGTGGCTGCGCCGGACCTCGGTCATCTGCCAGGTCAGCGCGAAAGAGCGGACCGACCTCGGGCTGCTGACCGACGCGATCGAGGCCAATCTCGACGATAAGGACTTCTTCCTGCGCAAGGCAATCGGCTGGGCGCTGCGCCAGCACGCAGGCACCGACCCGGAGTGGGTACGCGGATTCGTCGCGGCCCACGACGGCCGGATCAGCGGCCTGTCCCGCCGCGAGGCCATCAAGCACATCGGCGCGGAGATCGAGACCCCGCCGCCGGTGTCGTAGCGTCCTCGGGTGACTCGGTCGCTGCGCGCGCTGCTGACCGACGTGGCACCGTTGCGTTTCTCGGCGGACTACCGTCGGTTGTGGTTCGGCCTGAGCATCTCCCAGCTGGGCCAGCAGATGACTGCGGTCGCGTTGGCGATCCAGGTCTATGCAATCACCCGGTCCAGCTTCGCGGTGGGCGTCGTCGGCATCTGCGCGTTCGTGCCGCTGGTGGTCTTCGGTCTCTACGGCGGCGCGATTGCCGACTCGATGGACCGGCGACGGCTCGCGCTCGTCGCCTCGACCGGACTGTGGCTGCTGTCGATCGTGTTGGCCACGCAGGCAGTTCTCGGACTGCGCTCCGTGCTGCTGCTCTACATCGTGGCGGCCCTGCAAGCCGCGTGCTACGCCGTGAACAACCCGGCTCGCGCCGCGATCATCCCGCGGCTGCTGCCGCCGCCCCTGCTCCCGGCCGCGAACGCCCTGTCCACCGCCTCGTTCAACCTCGGGTTCACGGTCGGCCCATTGCTCGGTGGCGTGATGATCGGCTGGCTCGGCCTGAGTGCGGCCTACCTCGTCGACTGCGTGACATTCACCGCGGCTCTGTACGCGCTGTGGCGGCTGCCACCGGTGCCGCCAGAGGACGAGGTGCGCCGGGCGGGTCTGCAGTCGGTGCTCGAGGTGCTGCGCTATCTACGCACGCGCCCGAACGTCCTGATGACCTTCCTGGTCGACCTGTGCGCGATGGTCCTGGCGCAGCCGCGTGCACTGTTCCCGGCTATCGCCGGCAGCTTCTTCGGCGGCGGCACGCGCACGGTCGGGCTGCTGGCTGCCTCCCCAGCGATCGGCTCGCTTGTCGCGGTGGTCTTCTCCGGCCCCCTCGGCCGGGTGCGACGGCAGGGCCGGGCGATCCTGGTCTGCGTGCTCGCCTACGGTGCGGCCGTCGCCGCATTCGGCCTGACGCGGGCGGTCGCGCTCGGCGTGCTCCTTTTGGCGGTGTCGGGCGCGGCCGACATGGTCAGCTCGGTATTTCGCAACACCGTCCTGCAGGTCGCGACGCCGGACGCGATGCGCGGACGCCTTCAGGGCGTTTTCATCGTGGTCGTCGCCGGCGGCCCACGCCTGGGCGACTTCACCGCCGGCACCGTCGCCGCGATCAGCACCGAGGCGTTCGCGGTGGTGACGGGCGGGTGCGCCTGCATGGTCGCGGTCGGCCTGCTCGCGGCGCGCTACCGCGGGTTCGCCCGCTACGACGCGAGAAACCCGCAACCCTGACGGCAACCCGTTGTTACTGGCGGGTAGCATCGGCGGAACAGGCGACCAGACCCCGCAGGAGGCAGCCGTGCCGCGCGAGCCCCGTCCGGTGCGCGACGTCGTTTTCGTCGACGGAGTACGCACGCCCTTCGGCAAGGCGGGCCCCAAAGGCATGTACGCCGAAACCCGGGCCGATGACCTGGTCATCCGCTGCATCCGCGAGCTGGTCCGCCGCCACCCTGAGCTACCGCTGGAGCGCATCGACGACGTGGCGATCGCTGCGACGACGCAGACCGGCGACCAGGGCCTGACCATCGGGCGCACCGCGGCCCTGCTGTCCGGCCTGCCCAACACCGTCCCCGGCTTCGCCATCGACCGGATGTGCGGCGGCGCGATGACGGCGGTCACCACCATGGCGGGCAGCATCGCCTTCGGCGCCTACGACGTCGTCATCGCCGGCGGCGTCGAGCACATGGGACACCACCCAATGGGCGAGGGCGTCGACCCCAACCCGCGGATCATCGCCGAGAAGCTCGTCGACCCCTCGGCCCTGGTGATGGGTTCAACCGCCGAGAACCTGCACGACCGGTTCCCCCACATCACCAAGGACCGCGCCGACGCCTTCGCGGTCGGCAGCCAGGACAAGCTGGCCAAGGCCTACGCGAACGGCAAGGTCGAGCCCGATCTCGTGCCCGTCGCCACCCGCAGCACCGAGCAGGGCTACGGCCTGGCCACCCGGGACGAGCCGCCCCGCCCCGGCACGACAGTCGAGGACCTGGCCGCGCTCAAGACACCGTTCCGGCCGCACGGGCGGGTGACCGCCGGAAACGCGGCCGGTCTCAACGACGGTGCGACCGCGTGCATCCTCGCGGCCGAG
Organism: Sporichthyaceae bacterium; assembly: GCA_040004585.1. GTDB lineage: Bacteria > Actinomycetota > Actinomycetes > JACCUZ01 > JACCUZ01 > JBDUAP01. Next base: position 1,584 of record JBDUAP010000124.1, on the reverse strand, counting down.
GAGACTGCCCGCGAGCTCGGACTCCCGGTGAAGATGCGGCTGGTCTCCTACTCCTTCGTCGGCGTGGAGCCCGAGGTGATGGGCGTCGGACCGGTGCCGGCGACCGAGAAGGCACTGACCCAGGCCGGCCTGACGATCGAGGACATCGGGCTCTTCGAGCTCAACGAGGCGTTCGCCGTACAGGTCCTCGCGTTCCTCGACCACTTCGGAATCGCCGACGACGATCCTCGCGTCAACGAGTACGGCGGGGCGATCGCGCTCGGCCATCCGCTGGCGTCCTCGGGAGTGCGGCTGATGACCCAGCTGGCCCGGCAGTTCGGCGACCACCCGGATGTCCGCTACGGGCTGACGGCGCTGTGCATCGGCATCGGCATGGGCGGCGCGGTCATCTGGGAGAACCCGCATTGGGGCGGCGACACGGACGAGACGGAGGGCGCCACGTGAGCGACATGATCGATTTCCCTGATGAGGTCGTCACCAGCGCGCCCGTCCGCTACGTCGATCTGCCGCAGGGCGGGGGCACCGCTGCCCTCATCACCATCGACAACGGCTTCGACTACAAGAAGCCGACCACGCTGGGGCCGAAGAGCCTGGCCAACATTGGGGCGGCCATCGACGAGGCGCTGGGCCGCGACGACGTCGTCGCGGTCGCGGTGACGGGCAAGCCGTTCATCTTCGCTGTCGGAGCCGACCTCAAGGTGATGCGGGCAGGCGGTACGCCGGCGCAGGCGAAGGCCTACTTCGCCCTCGGCCACGACACGTTCCGCAAGCTGCGCGACGCCAAGGTCCCGACGTTCGCGTTCATCAACGGTGCGGTCATGGGCGGTGGTCTCGAGCTTGCACTGCACGCGCAGTACCGCACGCTGTCCGCGGGCGTGCCAGCCATCGCCTTTCCCGAGGTCTTCCTCGGCCTGATCCCCGGGTGGGGCGGCAGCCAGCTCCTGCCGAACCTGATCGGTGCCGACAAGGCGGTCACCGTCATCGTCGAGAACGCGATGAACCAGAACCGCATGCTCAAGGCCACGCAGGCCTTCCAGCTCGGCATCGCCGACGCGATGTTCGAGCCCGCCGACTTCCTCGAGCAGTCGCTGGCCTGGGCCTCCGCCGTCGTCCGCGGCGAGATCGCCGTCGAGCGGCCCGAGGTGGACCGTGGCGAGGCCTGGGACGGCGCCCTGGCCCGGGCCAAGGGCATCGCCGACTCGCGGGTCCACGGCGCGACACCGGCGCCGTACAAGGCGATCGAGCTGATCGAGCTGGCGCGTACGGCGTCGTACGACGACGGCATCGCGGCCGAGCGCAAGGCCCTCTTCGAGCTCGCCATGGGCGACGACCTGCGGGCCGGGCTCTATGCGTTCGACCTCGTGCAGCGTCGCGCCAAGCGGCCGGCCGGCGTACCTGACAAGTCCCTCGCCCGCGAGGTGACCAAGGTCGGCGTCGTAGGCGCCGGGCTGATGGCCTCGCAGCTCGCGATGCTGTTCGCACAGCGGCTCGAGGTGCCGGTGGTCCTCACCGACCTCGACCAGGAAAGGGTCGACAAGGGCGTCGGCTACGTGCACGGCGAGGTCGACAAGCTGCTCGGCAAGG
>JBDUAP010000123.1:0-7600 GCA_040004585.1 Sporichthyaceae bacterium | reverse complement strand
GCGCTACCCGCGTCCGCTGGAGGCGCGCGTGGCGCGGGCGCTCGCCACCGGCTCCGCCTGATCGAGACTCCGGCCCCCGGGGGACGGCGCGCCCTACGTTGGGCGCTCCTTTCTGCGGAAGGTTGTCGTTTCGATGGGATGCCGTTCGTGGTGGAGGCCGAAGGTGGTCATCGGGACCGACTGGGACTGACGACGCCTGAAAGCAGGGTCCCGTCAGCTCCCGGCGAGCTCGGTCGCCTGAGCCAGCACGTGGCGCCACCCCTGCGTGCGAGCCGCGGCGGCAAGAGGAGTGAGGATCTCGCGCGCCCGCGCCGGGTCGCCGGCGGCGAGCCAGGCCCGCGCGACAGCGAGGTAGGACTCCGCGCCCAGCATCCAGACCTGACCGTCAGGAGCCTGTACGTCGTGCAGCATCGCGTCAGCGGCCGAGAGCATCTCCGGATCACCCGTGACGTCCGCAAGCAGCGCCCGGCAGCCCAGGACATAGGCCTCCGAGCCGTCCTGCTCGGCCGCGGCGAGACCGTCGGCAAGCAGCTCGGCAGCCTCAGCCCGCTCGCCCGACTCGAGCAGCGTGCCCGCGAGCAGCAGGCATGCGGTCGACCGCCACCACGGGTGCAGTCCACCGACCTGGGTCGCAACCGCGCGTCGCCCGATCTCCAGCGCCTCGTCGCGCCGTCCGGCGAGCCGAAGCACCCAGCCCAGGTGCGCCTCGAACCAGATGCCGTAGGCCAGAAAACCACTGCGCCGGTTGATCTCCAGCGCGGCGCCGATGCGGTTTTCGGCGCGAGCCAAGTCGGCGTCGGCCATCGCCGGGTACGCCGACTCGAACACGCACCACTGCAACTTGAACAGGTCACCCGTGCGACGCAGCGCCGGCTCCAGTTCGTCGAGCACGACGCGCATCGAGCGCACATCACCGACGAACGAGTACGCCGTCTTGAGCCCGTCCAGCGCAGCGACTAGCGCGACCGGATCGTTCGACACCCGCGCCGCGGCGACGCCCGCCTCGCCAGCGGCAACGGCATCGCTGAGCTGGAGCCGGTTGCTCATGATCACCGCTCGACGCCCGAGCAGATCCGCCTCCATGCTGCGGTCACCGAGGGAGCGCGCGAGCACGAGGCCGCGGTCGACGTAGGGACTTGCGTAGCCCGCACCGAGCCCGAGCGCGATGGGCACGTCGCCCGCCAGCCCTCGCTGCGCCGTCATCTCCAGCCGCTGGTCACCTGCCTCGTGCGCTGTCTCCGCCGCGGTGTGCAGATCGGCGAGGGACTCGGCGTACGCCTCTCGTGCTTCTCGCGCTCGGGCGCGGACAAGCAGCGATCGCCCGAGCACGTGCGTCGAGCCAGTCGCCGTCGCTGACTCCGCCGCTCGCGAGGCGAACGCTTCCGCGTCGCTGGTCGCGAAGTTTGCCAGCGCTGCCTCGGCGGCAAGCAACAAAGCCTGGGCCGCGCGCGATGTCTCGCCGGCCGCGAGAGCGTGCTGGGCCATCGCCTCGTAGTTCTCACCCGCGAGGTCGGCGGCCCGGCGGTGCCAGGCCAACCGCGTCGGCGGCGGCGTCGATTCGTAGAGGATCTCGCGCACGAGGTCGTTCGCGAACTCGTACTCGCGCCCGGACACGGTCAGCAGGCGCGCGGTGAGGGCCTGTTCGCACCGCTCGGCCGCGTCCTCGTCGGTGATCCCCAGGAGCGCGGCGACCTTGCCCGGGTCGACCTCGGTCGAGAGCACCGACCCGGCGCGCAGCAGGCGTTCGACTGGCTCGCCCGCCCGCGCGACGCGGTCCAGCACCGCAGTCTGCAGCGAGTCGGGCAACGACTCCTGGCCGGCGGAAAGACCGCGGAGAACCTCGACCACGAAGAACGGGTGACCGCGCGTGCTGCGGGCGATGGCAGCTGCTCGCTCGCCCAGACCGGAAGCGCTCGCGAGCCGCGCCACTGCCGCGTCGGTCAGCGTGCCGGGCTCGACCACCGAGCTCACGTCGGCGAGGGTGGCAAGCACTGCGGCGCCCTCCTCACGTCGTACGGTGCCGACGACCAGCAGACGGGCACTCTCGCCGCGTCGGGCGAGGTAGCGAACCGCCTCGGTCGTCGTTGTTCCGGCGTTCTGCAGGTCGTCGAGCAGGAGTAGGACCGGTACGTCGTCGGCGAGCCGGCGGAGCAGCTGGAGCACCGCCTCGAAGGCTCGCCGTTGGGTCACGTCGGCGGGAGATGTAGTCGCAACGGCGGGCCCGAGTGCGACCGCGGCCGCAGGGACCAGACCGGCGAGGGCGTCCGCGTGACCGCCGGCGTAGTCGCGGAGCCGGCGCGGCGGCATCGCCCCCACGACGGGTGTCAATGCGTCGACGAGCGGCTGGAGGAGCAGCGACCGCTCCGCCTCGTAGCACCGGGCCCGGAGCACGCGACCGCCGGAAGCCGAGACCTCACTGGCCAGGGCCTCGGCCACGCTGGTCTTGCCGATGCCGGCCTCGCCGACGACGAGCAGCACCGAGGAGCGGCCGGCCGCGGCATCGCCCCACGCGGCGCGCAGTTGGGCCAGCTCGCGCTCGCGCTCGACGAGCCCCGAGCGCTCCGGTGTGCCCGTGCGCGGCTCCGCTGCCGGCTGGGGCAACGGCTCTTCGCGAAGGAGCGAGACGTGCAGGGCCTCGGTCTCGGGTGCGGGGTCGGTGCCGAGGTCGTCGGCTAGGACGTCGCGGAGGTTGGCGTAGGCCGCGAGTGCACGCGCGGGCTCACCGGCGTCGCGGTACGCCGTCATGAGCTGGCGAGTCATCTCCTCGTCGAGTGGATCGTCGGCTACCCCCGACTCCGCGGTGGCAACGGCCTGTTGCAGCTCGCCCGCGGACAGCGCGGCTTGCACGTAGGCGAGCCGGGCCCGGCGCAGCAGGGCGAGCTGGGCGCGGCGGGCCGGCTCGGCCCAGGCGACGTATGGCTCGTCCTCGAGGACGGCGCCGCGGGTGAGGAGCTTGCAGGCCTGCTCGGCCGGAACCAGCGCGACGCCGCTGTGCCCGTCGGTGAGGGCCTGCTCCGCGCGCTCGGTCAGCCACTCGGCGCGGGCCAGGTCGACCTCGGCGTCCGGTCCGAGCCGGTAGCCCTCGCGGCCACCCTCGACGACCGCCTGGCCCAGCCAGGAGCGCAGCCGGCTGACCAGGGTGGCGAGGTTCTCGACCGGCCGCGTGGGAGCGCCGTCGGGCCAGAGCACCTCGACGATGCGGTCGGTGGACACCAGATGGCCGCGCTCGACCGCCAACAGCTTGAGCAGGGTTCGCGCCTTGCGGCTCACTTCCCGTGGTACCGGAGCCGGCTTGTCGCCCAACTCGACGGCGAAGGGACCGGCGACGAGGAGGCGCACCGACCGCTCGACGGCCGGGCCGGGCTCGGGGCGCGACGGCGATCCCATCCCCCGATGATGCCGCCGTTTGGCGGCGACCGAGCCCCGATCGAGACTTCACCTTGCAGGTGATGAGGCCGCCGTCTTTGCCCGAACAGGCCGGCCGTTGCGCGAGCGCGCCACGAGGTGCTTGACGACGTACTCCGCGTCCCGCCCGCATCCGCCCACCAGCATGGACGAGAAGGCGAACTGGAACGCCAGGCCAACGAAGTACAGACCCGGCGCGGTCTCCACCACCCCGCGCTGCTCCAGCGGCCAGCCGTCCTCACCGGTGACCGGCAGGTCGATCCAGGAGAAGTCCTGGCGGAACCCGGTGCACCACACGACGTTCGCCACATCGACGACGCGGTCGCCCTCAAGCACCGGCAGCCCGTCGCGCACACCGATGGTCCGCTCTGGCGCCATCTCGACGCCGACCTCGGCGAGGTCGGACTTCTTCACCCTGATCAGCGGGCCGCCGTGCGTCCGGACCTCCGGGCGGATCTTGCGACCGATGGGGGTCCGCAGGGTAAGGACGTGGTTGGCCAAGAAGAACAGAACCGGGAAGATCCTCTTTGCCGCGCGCTTTTCCAGGCGGAACGGCACCTGGCCGTGGATCGGCCCGCTGAGCACCACGGGGTGCCCCGCGGAGCCGGCCTCGAATGCGATGTCGCTGCCCGAGTGCGAAGCGCCGACCACCAGCACCCCGCCCGGCCGCAACTGCTCGGGCCGCTTGTAGTCGCTCGAGTGCAGCTGGCGGATCAGCGGGCTCAGCTCGCCGGCGAACCCCGGCACGCTCGGTGTCCGGCCGAACGTGCCGGTCGCGATGACGACGTTGTCGCAGACGTACGACGACCCGTCGGTGCACGTGACGACGTATTGCTCGCCGTCCCGGGCAACCCGGGACACCCGCACGCCGCCGCGAACCGGCAGCTCGAACGTGGTTCGGTAGGTCTCCAGGAAGTCGGCCATCTCGTCCTTCGTGGGGTAGGCCGACCTCCTCGCCGGGAACCGCATGCCCGGCAGGGCAGCGGCCCGAGCCGGGCTGTAGAGCCGCAGCGAGTCCCAATGGCAGCGCCAGTTGTCACCGACCCGCTCGTAGGAGTCGAGGATCACGAACTCCCGCCCCGCCCGGGAGAGGTGGTAGCCCGTCGCCAGGCCGGCCTGACCTCCCCCGATGACCACTGTCTCGATGTGCCGCGGGCCGCTGATCGTGTCCATGGTTGGCCTCCTAAGCCGTCGCCTCGACGCTAGGGAGGGCAGCCGGCGACGACTTCGGCCGAAGCGCCCAACTTCCTCGCGACGGGCATGGGTATTTCTGCCCGCGCTCAGACCAGGTCGTGCTCGTAGGCGTACGCAGTGGCCGCCGACCGCGACGACAACCCGAGCTTGGCGAAGATGTTGCTGACGTGGCGGGCCACGGTCCGTTCGCTGAGCACCAGCTCGGCCGCGATTGCGCGGTTGGTCCGGCCGGTGGCGACCAGCCGAAGCACCTCGAGCTCGCGCGGGCTGAGCCCTCCGGCGCCAGCAGCACCGAGTCCAGCCGGCCGGCTCAGTCGGTCAACTCGTTCGACGTCGGGGGTCGCTCCCAGCTCGACCAACACCGCGCGGGCGCCATCCAGCTCGAACCTGGCGGTGTCCTCGTCCCCGAGTGCCTGGCGCGCGAGACCGACCAGGACTCGCGTGCGCGCCCCGTCGTACCGCGCCTGCAGTCCCCGCCATACCTCGCCCGCCTCGCGGAGTGCCTCCAGTGCCGCTCGGTCGTCGCCGGCGGACAAGCGGACGGCGCCGTGCGCATGGGCCGCCATCGCCCGCAGCATCGGCGCGCCGACCTCGGCGGCGATGGATGTGAGTTCGTCGGCCGCGGCCTGGGCTGTCTGGTCGGCGTCGGGCTCGTCCGCGGCCAGCACGATCTCGACGCACGCCACGAGCAGCGGAGCCCGCGACAGCCGGTCGGTCACCTGTTCGAGCGCCGCGCGGATCGCGGCGCACGCGGCCTCGGCGCGACCCTGCGCGAGCCGGAGCAGGGCCATCCCCGGCTGCGGGTAGTGACCGCACTCGCTGGCCTGCTGGTAGGCGACCTCGGCGTCGGTGACCTCGCCGCGGAGCCGGTGCAGCTCGCCCAGCTGGTACATCGCTCGTCCCAGCGCCGGCTGGCCGGGCGGCACGGACAGCCGCCGGCAGGCCAGCCGCACCTCCTGCATCGACTCCGGCCACGCACCGGACTGCATCATCATCTCGGAGCGGTGCACCAAGCACTGGCCGCGGTAGGGGACGAGCTCAGGCTGCGCTGCGCACCAATCGTTGAGGGCGACGGTCCACTCGTGCGCCCGCCGCAGGTCGAAGATCTCGTGGCACGTCTCGACCACGGCGCAGTAGATCAGCCCGGTCGCGATCGGACCAACCTCGCCACCGGCGACGGCGGTCATCACCTCGTCGAGCAGCCCGATGCCAGCCGCGGAGTCGCCGAGCCGGATCAGCGCTTGGCCCTGGCCGGAGCGAGCAATCGCGATGAGGTCCCGCTCGCCGAAGCGCTCGCCGATCGCGGCCGCTTGCCCGAAGATTTCGTACGACGCGGCCGCCCCGCCCTCGAACAGGGTGGCGAACCCGGCGGGCAGCAGCAGGAGCCCGCGTTCGGCGCAGTCGAGCTGCCCGTCGTCGACGAGCCGCTGGGACCGCGCCACCCAGCCGCCCCCACGGGCCATGTCACCGCGCAGGATGAGAGCCAGCGACAGCCAGAACCCGCACCGCGCCGCGCTGGCCGGGTCGCCCGCATGCACGTGGGCGTGGTGGGCCTGCTCCCAAGCAGCTTGGCTCTCGGCGTCGCGACCGGCGAGGTAGGCGGCGGTTGCCAGCCACTCGAGATCGTGGGCGCCGAGGGCCGACTGCTGGGCCGCCGCGGTGAGCTCGTCGGACGCGGTGGCCCACGCATCCCGTCGGAAGGCGTCGCGTCCCCGGTCGAGAAAAGTGCCCGTCGTCATCGCCTCCTCTCCAACCGCACCTGGCGGCTGCTCACCCGGGCGCTGGCCCGCCGACGTTCTTGACCGGATCGCCCGAGCCTGCCCGTGCCACGATCAACGTTGCCGGCTCATCCGTCGGGTTGCCCTCGCGGTGGATGGCGTGCGGCGCCACGTAGATGAAGTCGCCGGGTTGCGCGTCGATCACCTCTCGCCCACCCGGACCGAACTCCATGCGCATGGCACCCGAGAGCACATAGACGGTCGACTCGAGGTCGCCGTGGTGATGCCATCCGGAGTCCATGCCGGGATCAGTCGTCACGAAGCCGGCCCACATGCCGTCGGTAGCCACAGCTGCTTCGCGGGATACCCCTTGGGTGCGATCTCCCTGGGCCCGATCGCCCGGCCGCACCCGCCGTACCGCCTCGGGGCTCATGCGCCCATGATGCCGCCCCTCAGGGCTCGCGTCGCGACAAAGCCCGTCTCTCGATCTGCAGGTCCCGGCGCTGCGACTTGGGGAGGCGGCGGGCAGATGGCTCAGCTGGGATCACGGCGTCGATTCCCGGTAACGCCGCTCGAAGGCTCCGCAAGACCCTCCTGACCTCGGTTGGGGTCAAACAGCTCGGACGCGACAACAACCAGCCGGTCAGACGGCCGAGACTCATGACTGCCACGGGTCCTGCCTGCGTGGGCACCAATGCCGTGGACCCCCTCAAGCAGATGACCGGTACAACGAGCGAGGCCCACGGCGCACCCAGCGCCAGACCCACGACCAGGGCAGCGCGGTGCACACTTTCGGTCAGCTTCGCCCGGCTATAGCCGTTCTGGTGAACCGTCCCGTCCCGAACCATCACCGCACCGGACCAGGTCAGCGCGTCCACGACAAAGACTCCCGGCGGACCGACGATCACCTGGTCGGCGTCGGCCCGCCGCCGGCCGGGCCCATGCACGTCGTGCAAGACCTCGAAACCGTAGGGGGGCAGCCAGTCCAGCGAAGAACCGTCGAGCCCCTCTCCGCGCTGACCCTGTTCCAGGTCTGCTGCGGAACGTGCGGCGTGCATGTGCTCCCCCGTGCTAGTCCGAGCCTCAACTGTCGACATCCCGAACCGTCATCTTGAGAGGCAGTGGCGGCGTCTCATGACCCGGCGTACCCCTGGTCACGTTGGGGTTCCGTCCCTAGAGTCGAGAACTGACGACCCACCGTCGGGGGAAGACCCATGGCATTGCGCACCTATCCCTACTCGTTCCATGTCGCGCTGGACGGCAGCGGCCTGAACGGGCTGGAG
>JBDUAP010000122.1:0-7627 GCA_040004585.1 Sporichthyaceae bacterium | reverse complement strand
CCGCCGGGCTGGGGCCTGCCGGGTCCGACGGCCGTGCTCAGGGCCGGGGTGATCATCACGAGCGCGGCTCTCCTGGTGGCCGTGGCGCCGGCACTGCGCGGCGACCTCGCACCCCGGGCTCCCTTCGACTCCGTGCCGCCCTTCTGGCGGACCGCAACCACATGGCTGGACGCCCACCCGAGCGGCCGCACGCTGTTGGCCCCGGCAACCGCGTTCGGCGACTACCGGTGGGGTCACCCGAACGACGAACCGCTGGTTGTGTTGACGACGTCCTCCGTTGCCTTGCGGGACGCCGTTCCCCTCGGCTCTCCCGGTGCGACGAGGCTGCTCGACGGCGTGGTTGACGAGCTGGCGGCGGCTCGACCGTCGGCCTCGCTTGCCGGGGCTCTCGCCGATGCGGGGATCGGTCGCGTGCTGCTGCGCAACGACGTGGATCCTCGCGCGTCCGCTGATCCCGTTGAAGCAGTGCGGGCGACGCTGGCCTCGTCGCCCGGCGTGCACCGTGTCGCGACGTTCGGCCCGATGCTTGCGGGGACGGAAGGTCTGGTCGCCGGCCTGTCCGTCTCGGCACCGCCTCGCCGGGCCCTCGAGGTGTGGGCGGTTGAGGGCGACGTGAGCGGCGTAAAGGCCACCCCCCTGACCGACGTACGGCGCCTCAGCGGGGGGCCGGAGTCGGCGCTTGGCCGCTCGTCGAGCGTGGGCGGACAGGCGACAGTTGCGAGCGATCAGGCTCTTCCGGGGGTCGCGCGGCCGGCACGGCTCATCACTGACACGCTTCGCCGACGACGGTTGGACTTCGGAGCGGTCCCGGGCGCCGACTACGGGCCAACCGTCCGCGCGGCGGAGGACGTAGGTGCGGGGCGACCCGCCGGTGACCTGCAGCCGTCGCCCGCGGACCGGCAGACGGTGGCGCGCTACGACGGCGGCGCCGTCGTCACGGCATCGTCGAGCGCCGCTGACCCATCTCTGCCCGGGTGGCGGGGACCCGCGTTCCGACCCGCGTCGGCTCTCGATGGGGACGGTCGTACCGCCTGGGTCACGGCCGCCGTCTCGGGACCTCGATGGCTGGAGGTGCGATGGCCGCAGCCGAGGCGGGTGGGGGCACTTGAGGTCATCGCCGCGTCGGCACCGGGCCTCGTTGTGCCGACGGAGATCACCGTGCACACCGACGGCGGCACAGTCCGCGCCCATAGCGACGCTGCCGGCCGGCTGTTCGTTGTACCGGCTCCCGCGCCGACCCGACGTGTTCGCCTCACGTTCTCCGGCTCGCCAGGGTCATCGCCGTTGACGGTCACCGACATCCAGGGTCTGACCGTGACGGAGAGCCTCGCCGTTGCATCCACTGCCCCGGGTGACGCAACTTCCGACGTCTGGGTCCTCCGCCGGGCCGCGGGGCGCAGCGCCTGTCTTCAGCTCGGCGCGGCTTGGTCGTGCAGCGCCGCGTTGGCCAGACCAGGCGAAGACGGACCCACCTGGCGGCGAGCGTTGTCCGTTTCCGGCGCTGGCCGTGTCGCCGTGCGGGCAACCGTCCGCGCATTGCCGGGACCTGCGCTCGACGATGTTCTCGACGGTGCCCTCGGGTTCGCTGCTGCGGGGAGCAGCGCCGCCGTCGACCACCCCGCGGCGCGGCCGGGCGCCGCGTTCGATGGTGACCCAGCGACCGAGTGGGTAGCGACGGCGCAGGACGCGAGCCCGACGCTGACCCTCACCGTCCCGCGCCTGACCACACTCCGCGGGGTCACCGTCCTCGCCGACAGCCGCGACCGCCCGGAGCTCCGCGCGGTGGTCGTCTCGTCCGGCGGCCAGCAACGGACGGTGACGCTGACGGGTCGACAGCTCCCGGAGATCCGGCCCGCGCTGACCGGCACGACGTTCCGGTTCGCATTCATCCGGACGGCGGGCGACCGTGGCGAACCTCTGCGCATCCAGGACCTGGTGCTGTCCGGGTTCGCCCCGCGGCCGGCGGTGGCGCCCGTCACCACGGAATGCTCCGTCGGCCCCGAGTTGCGCGTCGAGGGCAGCGTGCTCCCGTTCACAGTGCATACGACGACGGCGCAGCTCCTGTCCGGCGCGGCCGTGCCTGCGTCACCCTGCGGGCCGGGGCCGGAGCTGTGGGTGGGCCAGACCATGGTCGAGGCTCGGTCGTCGGCCATCCTGGCCTTCGAGCAGCTCACCCTGGGAAGCGACCCCAGAACCTCTGCGGGGCGTCGCGTCACGCTTGCGGCGAGCGCGGCCGAGCACCGGACCATCACGGTCGGGGGCGGGCCGGCCGCCCTGCTCTCCCTCGATCAGGGCGCGAACGCGGGATGGCGCGCGAGCGCCGCCGGTCACTCGCTGCGGGCCGTAACGGTTGACGGGTGGCGGCAGGGCTGGCTGCTCCCGGCCGGGGGGCGGGTGACAGTTCAACTGAGGTTTGCGCCGGGTCGGTGGCACCGGCTTGGACTGGCGACAGGTCTGCTCGCGGTCCTCGTTCTCCTGGCGCTGACTGTCCGCGCTGTCCGGGCAGGCGATGGCGGGGGTCCTAGGAACCCTTCTGTCGGCCCGCCGCAGCACGCCGCGCTCGTGCAGCCGCTCGAGCCGGCTGGGGCGGTCCTGTTGTTGGGTCTGGCGCTCGGCGGGATCGGCGGGCTTGTCGTGGCGGTGGTCGCACTCCTGGTCGGGAGTCGTGCCGCCCTCGTGGCGACCGCCCTGGCAGCGCTGGTGCTGACGGTCGCGGCCGTCCTGGCCGCCGGCTCAGGCTCGGTCTCGGGCGGTCGCCCGGCGTCGTTCCTGGCGCTCGTGGCGGTGCTGCTCGTCGCGGCGAGCGCCCTCCGGCGAGACATCCCGACGCGACGAGACCGGCCGGCTGAAGCGCTCCAGAAGCGGCCGCTCCACGAGTCTCCACGACAGCCAGCCGGCTAGCAGGGCCCCGCTGACCGTGAGGATTCCGACCCGCCAGGCGTCGCCGGCGAACAGGGGGGTGCCGAGCAGGCGCATCGTCGCGTCCAGGACGAGCAGGTGCCAGAGGAACACCCCGTAGCCGACCCGTCCCAACCAGCGGGCCGGCCGGGACCCCAGCAGCCGAGCGAGCGGGGTCCAGGGCGCGGCCACCAGCGCCGCCCCGATGACGAGCAGAGCGACGACGCCATACAGGCTCTCTTTGACGATGGCCTCTGCCGCTGTTGAGGGCGAGAGGGTCCGCGGCCCGGCCAGCGGGCTCACGGCGAGCGCCGCGCCACCGGCGGCCAGCGCCAGCAGCGTGCCAGGGCGTTCGGCGAAGTCGCGCACCCAGCCACCCACCCGTCCGTGCGGGCGTCGACGCGATTCCTCGAGCAGGATGGCCAGCAGCACGCCGCACGCGAACCAGCCGGCGTGTCCCGGCAGCCAGGTGCCGGCGAACCGGGGGAGCTGCCCCGCTGCGGCGAACCCTGTCCAGCCAAGGCTCAGCGCGATCACGCCGACGAGCGCGGCCGCCCGGGTCCAGGGGTGGACAATGCGGGCGACGCCCGCACCCACCAGCGGCAGCAGGATGTAGAACGCAGCCTCGGTGCACAGGCTCCACGTCTGGGTGAAGTCCGGCAACAAGTGGCCGGCACCGTAGACCTGGGTCAGGGTCAGGTTCGTCGTGAGGTCGAGAGACGAGGCGTCCCCGCGGACGGCGATCAGCAGGACGACGAGCAGCACCAGCCAGTAGGCGGGCAGGATCCGCACGGCGCGGCGCTGGTAGTAGCGGCGCCACGGAGGGGGTGTCCGGTCCGTCCCGTCGGCAATGGCCCAGGGGCGGTAGAGAAGCAGTCCGGAAAGGACAAAGAACAGGGCGACACCGAAGTCGCCGCGCGCGAGCAGGGCACCGTGCAAGCCGTTGGCGGCCTCTCCGGTCTGGTAGCCGATGTGGCTGAGGACAACCAGCAACGCTGCAACCCCACGCACCCCGTCCAGCGCGGGGACGCCACCGGGAAGCGCCGCCCGGTCCGCGCGGATTGGCCCCATGTGGGGGAAGGATTGCATGTCGTGGCCCGGTGCGGGGCCCGGTGTGGTTACGGTGATGCGCCGTAACCGGACGACGGAACGAGGCGGCGTGACAGGCAAGACCCTCGTGCGCGCACGGGCGCCCCTGCGGGTCAGCTTCGCCGGGGGCGGTACCGACGTACCGCCGTTCCCCGAGGACGAGGGTGGGTTGGTCCTCAGCGCGACGATCGCGCGCTATGCGCACGCGACGCTGCATCCGCGCCAGGACCGCCAGATCACGCTCGAGTCGCTCGACTTCGGGATGTCGGTCGACTTCGGCATGGACGAGCCGATGCTCTTCGACGGACGGCTCGACCTCGTGAAGTCGGCGATCGCGCGATTCCTTGATCGTGACAACGCGGGTTTCGACCTATACCTGCACTCCAGCGCGCCGCCCGGTTCGGGACTGGGGTCGTCCTCGGCCATGATCGTCGCGATGGTGGGCCTCTTGCAGGACCACTACCGGATGACGATGACCGACTACGAGATCGCGCACGTAGCCTACGTGCTCGAACGCGAGGAGCTCGGGATCGCGGGCGGTCTCCAAGACCACTACGCCGCGACGTTCGGTGGCTTCAACTTTCTCGAGCTCACCGGCTCGCACGTGGTCGTCAACCCGTTGCGCATCGACGGCGACACGATCAACGAGTTGGAGCACAACCTGTTGCTCTGCTACACCGGCCGGACCCGCTTATCCGACCACATCATCACCGATCAGACCGAGCGCTACGTCCGAAAGGACGTCGACGCCGTCGACGGCCTGCGGATGCAGAAGCGACTGGCCCAGACGATGAAGGACGCCCTGCTGCGCAACCGACTTTCTGAGTTCGGGGAGCTGCTCGGCGAGGCATGGCAGCAGAAGCGCCGAATGTCTCCGAAGATCGCGACCCCGTTCATCGACGAGGCCTACGACGTCGCGATGGCGAGCGGCGCTCTAGGAGGAAAGGTCACCGGTGCAGGAGGTGGCGGGTACATGCTCTTCTATTGTCCTTTCAACCGGCGCCACCATGTTGCCGAGGCACTGATGAAGCTCGGTCTCGGCGTCACCGAAATCTCCTTCGACCTCAACGGGCTGCATACGTGGCGGGTCGATGCCTGACGTTCGCATCGAGCTCATCGAGGCAGCGCTTCGTGAGCACCAGGAGCTCGCGGAGAGACTGACCGATCAGCGCCTCGTCGAAGAGGTCGTTTCCGTTGCGAGGGTTCTCGTGGAGGCGTTCACCTCCGGCGGCACCCTGGTCGTGTTCGGCACCGGCGGCAGCGCCGCCGACGCCAGCCACCGGCCCTGAGCCTCAGCGACAACGCCGCATCGGTAACGGCCATCGCCAACGACTTCGGTTTCGAGCAGGTGTTCGCTCGGCAGGTCGAGGCATTCGTCGCCCCGCGGGACGTCGTGATGGGTCTCACGACTAGTGGCCGATCGGCGAACGTGCTGCGTGGGTTGGAGGCCGCTTCGCGTCTCGGGGCCGTGACCGTAGCCCTGTGCGGTGCCGACGATCAAGCCCTGCGCCCGGTCGTCACCCACTGCCTCGCCGTGCCGTCAATCAGCACACCCCGGGTGCAGGAGGCACACTTGCTCTGGGGGCACATGTGGGCGGACCTGGTAGAGCGTTCGCTCGGGGACGAGTGATACCCGACCTGGTTCTGCTAGACCGGGACGGGACCATCAGTGCGCCGGCGGTCGGGTCACGCTATGTCATGACCGCCGCGGATGCCGAGCTGTTGCCAGGCGCCGCAACCGCCGTCGGCTCGCTTAACCGCCTCAGCGTGCCGGTGGTCGTGGTCACGAATCAGCGAGGGCTCGCCACCGGCGATCTAACCTCGTCGCAGGTGGACGAGGTACATGAGGGCATCCGTGCTGCTCTTGCCGCGGCCGGTGCTCACATCGACGGTTGGTATGTCTGCCCTCATGACGCCGGTGTGTGTCAGTGCCGCAAGCCAAAGCCCGGCCTGCTGGCTCGTGCACTGGAGGAGCGCCCCGGTGCGGCCATCGCCCGCTGCGTCGTCATCGGCGACTCGGAGTCCGACGTGCTCGCCGGCCAGGCATTGGGCATCTCGGGCATTTTGCTCAGCGCCGACGCGCGGGTCGACACGGTTGCCATCGCCGTGCACGCCTCGCTCCCCGAGGCGGTGGCCTGGCTGCTCCGCAACGACGTCGATCTCGTCTCCGGAAACGTCCGGTGAGAGAGGTACCTGAACGGGTCGGAGGGCGATTTCTGACTGCTAGTCTCCGGCCACCGGTTCGCGCCCGTGTCCAGCGGACGTGACCTATCGAGGAGGTTCGATGATGAGGCGCGTGGCCGCATATGTGCTGACCGGGCTGGCCGTCTTCCTCATCGCCATCGCCGCGCTGCTGAAGTTCTACGTGGTGCCGAGCTTGCTTGTCACGCCCCTCGATCAGTTCGCCGAAAGCTTTGCTCCGGGTACGGGGACGATCTTCAGCCCGGCCACGCTCAGCGAGCGCACCGGCGTGGACCTCATCGCCCACCGCACGGTCAGGGGAGATGTAGCTGCCAGTTCGAAGGATCGCGGCGTCTGGGACGAGTCGGTGGTCCTCTCGGAGTCCAACGGCACTCTCGTCAACGCGACCACCGACCGCGTGGCTTGGGACCGCAAGACGGGCGAGGCGGTCAACTGCTGCAACGAGAACGTCGACGGTCTTCCGACCAAGCACAAGGGCCTCAGCTACAAGTTCCCCTTCGGCGCCAAGAAGACGACATACCAGTTCTTCGACACGACGGCGAAGCAGGCGCACCCGATGCGCTACCAGGGCAGCGAGTCCATCCAGGGGCTTACCGTCTATCGCTACCAGCAGCGCGTCGAGCCCGTGCAGATCGGCGAGGTCGAGGTGCCGGGCAACCTGGTCAACTCGACGGCGCCATCGGTCAAGGCGCCCCGGTTCTACGACAACACCCGCACGGTATGGATCGAGCCGCTCAGCGGCGTCATCATCAAGGGCCAGGAGAAGCAGCACCAGGTGCTCCGCGACGCGAACGGCTCGGACGCGGTCACGCTCATCCAGGTGACGCTCACATTCAACGAGAAGACCCAGAAGCAGCAGGGCGACCTCGCGAAGGACGCCCGCTCCAAGGCGGCGCTCGTCGGCACCTGGGCACCCCTTGTTTGCCTCCTTCTCGGTCTGATCCTCGCTGCAGTCGCGTTCGCTCTGGTCCGCCGGGACGAGCCGGAGGCCGCGCCCCAGCAGCGTCGTGAGCCGGTGCCGGTCGGCTGATCTCCGACCGGCCCGCGATCGCCGCCCTACTTCTTGGGCGGCAGGGCGGCTCCGTGGTAGCGAGCGGACGCGTTCCACAGGATGAACGAGTCCATGCCGTTCTCGTGCGCTCCCCGGATCTGCGCCGCCACCTCGTCCACGCCGTAGGTCACGCCGAGCGAGAAGTCCTGCAGCCACGGCATCACCTGGCTGTTGGTGCCCTTGGTGATCCGCGCGAAGTCCGCGAGCGAGCGCTTGACGATCTGATAAGGCTGGGCGTTCGGGTTGGCCACGTCGTACTCACCACGACCCCAGTGCGACGGGTAGACCATCGGCGCGATGAAGTCGGCGTACTGCGCCATGCCTCCGATGTCCTGCGCGATCTCGGTCGGCCGGGTGGCGGCGATGCCGTAGACGGACGCCCCCAGG
>JBDUAP010000121.1:0-7724 GCA_040004585.1 Sporichthyaceae bacterium | reverse complement strand
GACCGCCTCGCCTGCCTGGACAGCGGCCGCCAGCATGCGCTCGCGCAGCTCCCGGGAGACGCCCGGCGACGGGCTCTCCTCCGCGACCTTCTGGTGCCTCCGCTGAACCGAGCAGTCACGTTCACCGAGAGCAACGACCCGCCCGTCGGCCAGGCCCAGGATCTGCACCTCGACGTGGCGGACCCTCGGGAAGAACCGCTCCAGCAGGATCCCCGGGTCACCGAACATGCGGTCCGCGAACCCCTGCACCCGGTCGAACTCGGCCGGCAGCGCCTCCTCGCGGTCCACGACGGCCATGCCCATGCCCCCACCACCGGCGCTCGCCTTGACCATCAGGGGGAAGCCGATGGCCCGTGCCGCCTGCACAGCAGCGACGGCGTCCCGGACCGGTGACTCGGTGCCCGGCGACACCGGCACCCCGGCCGCCGCCACCAGGTTGCGGGCGTTGATCTTGTCCCCCATCTGCTCGATCACGTCCGCGGAGGGGCCCACCCAGACCAGCCCGTGGTCCTCCACCCGACGGGCGAACTCCGCGTTCTCGGCGAGGAACCCATAACCGGGGTGGACGGCCTGCGCTGAGCGAGCCGCAGCCTCGAGCACGGCGTCCATGTCGCGGTAGCTCTGCGCGGGCGGCGCGGGCCCGATCTCGATCGCCTCGTCGGCCTCGCGGACGAAGGGCAGGTCACGGTCCGCCTCGGAGTGCACGGCCACGGCTTTGAGGCCCATCCGCTGCACGGTCCGGATCACCCGCCGCGCGATCTCGCCGCGGTTGGCCACGAGCACCGACTCGAACACGGCTGGCCTGCCTCCCAGGTGTGTCAGCTCCGGCAGGCGAGACTAGCGGGCGTGGTTGTCGTCGTCGTGGTCACCGTCCTGGCCCTGACGCTGGTCGCGGCCACCGGGCATCTCCGCCCACTGTCAGCGCTCCGCGTCCGGGCGGTGCGGCTGCTTGTCGCCTCGGCCGTTCTTCAGGTGGGTACGGCGAGCCTGGCGCCCGGCTCGGCGATGCCGCGGGTAGCAGCCCTCGTCGCGACGATCCTGCTGGTCGGCCTGTTCCTCGGCGCCAACCTGGGGGTGCCGGGAATGCCCCTCGTCGCCGCCGGCTTGCTTCTCAACGTTGTGGTCATCGTCGCGAACGGCGCCATGCCGGTGTCGGCCGCGGCCGAAACCAGAGCCGGAGTCGACGCCAACGCCGTGCATGTGAGAGACGACCCGCTCCGCGAGCCGCTCGACAACGGAACCCGACTCCCCCTCCTGGCCGACCGGGTGCCTGTCCCCGCGCCCGGTTGGGCTCAGGTGGTCAGCGTGGGTGACGTGCTCGCCGCCGCCGGCATCGGGTTGCTCCTCATCGCGGGATCCGTGCCCCCGCCACCCCAGCGACATCAGCGGACGCGCCGGCGTTGCCCGGCAGGTCAGCTGAGCCGCGCGGACCGTTCGATCGCCTTGGCCATGGAGTCCACGACTCGGGGGTCGTACTCGTAGGCCATCCCGAGCCGTAGCCGTTCCAGGGCGTCGAGTCGCCGGTCGATCTCCGTCGACTCGCCCACCAGGTCGTCGTACGCGTTGACGGCCTTGATGATCCGGCTGGCCAGCGGCACGGCCAGGTCGTTTCCGTGGTGCGCGCGGCGGTAGGGCTCGGCCTGGCGCTCGACGATCGTGGCCACCGTGTCCAGGACGCCGGTCTGGCGGATCACGTCGGCCCCCAGGCCGGCGATCCGCCGCTGGTCGGCAGGCGCGGCGACGACCGTGGCGCCCCCCGGAATCGGCTCGGTGAGGGAGAGCTGCCCGATGTCGTGCATCAGCGCGGCGTACTCGAGGTCGAGCAGGTCGGCGTCGCTCATGCCGAGCTCGCGGCCGACAGCGACGGCGAGCTCGCTGACCCGGCGGGAGTGCCCCGACTCGGTGTAGCCACCCAGCTCGGTCACTCGCGAGAGCGCCCGGATCGTCTGCAGCGAGGTCGCCCGGATCGCGGCGTAGCGGCGGAAGGAGAACTGGGTGAGCAGCAACGGGATGACGAACAGCGGCAACGCCCAGGTGCCCATGAGCGAAGCAGCCAGGGCGATCAGGGCGCCGGTGGAACCGATCGCCGACCCGATGCCGACCTGGGCACGCGCCTCGTTGCGCAGTACGGCGAAGAACGGTGCCCGGTCGGTGCCGGCGCGCACGGCGGCGGCCAGCGCGGCGTCGACCGCGAGCGTCGCCGCGACGATCGCCGCCATGACGCTGGCCCGCAGGTAGCCGTCCTCCCCCCGGACGAGCGCGTCCAGCCCGGTGCCCCGGAAGACCGCCGCGGCGAAGCCGATCGCGAGCAGCCGTCGGGCCATCGAGTCGATGGTCGGTGCCCGGCCGGCGACAACGTGAGGGAACACCCCCACCAGCATGGCGAACGCAACGACGGCCACGACCTGGAGCGCGTTGTGCTTGACCGCCACCTGGTCGAACGTGATCAGGAGGGCGTAGGCCAGCGCGCCCGCAGTCGCGATGGGGGCAGCGTCGCGCCCGCCCGGCAGGGTGATGCGGGCCAGCTCACCGAGGGCGATGAAGCCGGCGAATGCGAACGCGATCCCGGGTTGCACGAGTCCCTGCGGCGAGGCTGTGACGACGACCGCGACGAACGCGAGCAGCATCGCCGCGAAGATCACGGCCACCTGTCCGGTCATCCCGGTCTCGGGACGAAGGCGCGAGTCGCTCACGACGTCGTTCCCATCGCCGTCGGTCGGGCGGTCGACATGGGGTCGTCATGGTCGAAGACCGGCCCCTCGTCCGGAGCGGAGATTGAGTCGTGCGAGGGCACCGCGCCCTCAAGGCTGTCGTGGCCAGCGATCTCGAACACCGGCCGGGTCTCGCTCTGCCACTCGTGGTCCTCGAGCGCGCTGACAAGGGCCGCCACCATGACAGGGTCGAACTGGCTGCCCGCACAGCGTTGCAGTTCCACGAGGGCGTCCTCAGCCGTCCGCGCACCGCGGTAGGAGCGCGTTGTCGTCATCGAGTCGAAGGCGTCGGCGACGGCGATCGCGCGGGCGAACTCCGGGATCTCCTCACCGCGCAGCCCCATCGGGTAGCCCAGGCCGTCGAGGCGTTCATGGTGATGCATGATCCCGGCGAACGCCTCGCCGAGGAACTCGATCTCGCGGATCATCTCCAGGCCGCGGACCGGGTGCAGCTTGATGGCAGCGAACTCCTCCTCGGTCAGCTGGCCGGTCTTCTGCAGCACCCTGGTCGGCACGCCCAGCTTGCCGACGTCGTGCAACATGCCGGCGTAGCGCAGAGAGGCCACGCGGTCCTCGCGCATGCCGATGCAGCGGGCGATCAGCACCGACGCGACGGCCACCCGCTCGCTGTGACCGCGCGTGTAGAGGTCCTTGGTCTCGACAGCGGCAATGAGAGTCCGGACCGTCCGGTCATAGGCGCGCTGCTGCTCGGCGTACTGCTCGTATGCCCACCGCGCGACGAACAAGGGCATCAGGACGAGCACCGCAGCGGCAGGGCCCACATCGGCGCCCGCGGGAGCCCAGAGGACGGCGAGGAGAAGGCCGAAAAGCCCGTAGCCGACATAACCGGCGACTGACCGCGCCATGGTTCCGTGCCAGACAGTGCGAAGGCTGACGCCCTGGGCAAGGTGAATCACCGTTGCCACCAGGAGGCCGTTCACGAGGCATCGGACAGCAAGAGCCGCGACGAAAGGCCAGATCAGAAAAGGAAAGCTGTGCCCGGTGATGCCACCACCCCCGAGCAGGAAATAGACGACAGCCGAGGCGGCCGATGCCACGACGACTTGAGACGTGTTGAAGACCCGTTTGATCAGGGAAGGTGAATCGTTCACGAAGGCGCTGGCACAGGCCAGGACCACGGTCCCCCAGCCCCCCAGCAGGGGCAGCGCCGCCATCGCGGCCACCGAGCCGAGAGCTATGGACGCGTCGTCGCGCGAACCCCTCGAGGTCAGCGAGCTCGACAGGACGAGAAGGAGTGCGAGGGTGACCAGATCGACCATGCTGAACGTGGAGTAGCCAGCGACGACCGCGACAACAGGGAGCGGGGCAGCGACCAGCGCCACAACGGCAATGAAGAGCCGCGCCCGCAGCGGCAGGGTGCTCATGCTGCTCCTGTTGGTGGGGGAAGTGCAGAGAGAGGGACGGGGACCGGCAGCGCAGGGGCAGTGGAACCTCGATCACCAGCGCCATTCGGCACTGGTCTGAAGGAACTGCTCAACAGCGGACACGATTTTCTTCATGGGTTGGTCTCATCCCCTTGCGTCTCATGTCACGGGGCTCCGCTGAATAGCCCGTGCAAGATCCGCTCCGCTTGGGACGACGGGTAATGCCGTGCGAAGAAGCGCAGTTGCTGTTCGGCATGTGCTGCCGATCCCGATCCCGCTCTCTGCAGTTGTCAAGCACCCGCAACTGGTTGCGGCCCCCGGAAAGCGCAGATGAGGCGATCCAGTCGAAGGGACGAAGATCGCCTTATACCAGCGCAAGTGAAGGGGTTGCTTAAACCTCCAGTCAAGGGTTTCGCCGATTTAGGGCTGGTTGTCGCGACATTCGGTCCGAAAGGACTAGACCGCATTACGACCTCATGTCCGCCTCGGTTGGCCCTTGAGCCGATTTCAGGGAAGCGCGGTCGTCCGGCCTCGCGCGAGGCCTCACCTGCCGTACCCTCCGGTCCATGACGACCGAGGGCGCGCGCCACGTCGCCTACGCCGACATCGTCGGCGGCCTGCTCGAGGCGCGGCTGGATCCGGCGACCAGGTGTTTCGACGCCGAGCTCGCGACTGCCCTTGCCGCCGGTAGCGTGACCGCCGAGCCGGCCAGGACGTTGTGCTTCTGGCAGCGCGCTTCGGTCCGCGGCCTGGTCGAGCACGCCCGCAACGTCCTGCCCCCCGCATTGGCCGCGCTGGACCAGTCACGGCGGGAGAGCCAGCAGACCATGGAGGCCGATCAACGGTCCTGGCAGGAGGTGACCGGCGCGATGTTGGACACCGCCAGCGGGGAGTCCTCAAGCTCCGGCGAGGACGCGTCCATCAATCTGGCGGAACGTCGCCACAGCCGGCTCATGGTGGCCGCGCTGATGTCCTCGACCGCACCCGACAACTCAGACGACGACTAGACGAGAGGTCGACCGGATGACCGCCCTACGCCTGCTCCCTCAGCTCGAGGATGCCCTACGCCAGATTCCCGGGGTCCGTGCAGCAAGCGTGGTGACCGGACCTGACGCCGTGCCGACCGAAGTGCACGTGCTGGCCTCGCCCGGCAAGGCCGCAAAACAGGTCGTCCGCGACGTCCTGTCGCTGGCGATGGCCCAATACGACATCGACATTGACCACCGGATTGTCTCCGTGGTCCAGATCGGGGAGGACGAGCCGACTCTGGAGGTCGTCCGGCCCATCGCGGAAGACGCCGAGGCCCATCCGACGCGCCCCGCTATCACCGCGATCATGATGCGCACGAGTGGGGGGGTGATCGAGGCCACGGTCTCGCTCGCCGTGGGCGAGACCCTGTTCGAGGGTCTCGCCGAAGGAGCAGCCGGCCTCAGCCATCGCACGCGACTCGTCGCCGTCGCCACCCTTGACGCCGTCAACAAGCTGCTGGGACAGCCCTGCGAGGTGGAATCCTCGGTCGTCCTGCCCATCGGTGACCGCGACGTGGCCGTGACCGTCCTGGCCCTGATGGTGCCGCGGACCGGCGAGCAGATCCTGACCGGATCGGCGGCCGTACGCGGTGGGGACGAGGCTGAGGCCGTGGCCCGATCGGTCCTGGCTGCGCTAAACCGCCAGCTCAGCGATTGAGCCTTCCCGGCAAGCCCGTGCGAGGATGGGTCCAGCAGACGACGATCCGCGAGGAGCACTGATGGCGAGACGCTCGCGCAAGCGCAAGGGGCGCAAGAAGAGCAAGGCCAATCACGGCAAGCGCCCCAACTCCTGACTGTATGAAGGTCAGCCCTTGGACCGGATCTCGATGCGGACCGCTTCGATGCGCCGCATCACCTTGCTGCGCAGGTCGGCCGGCGCCGGGTCCGAGCACGACCGCTTGACGATCGACTTCACGGCCTCCTCGAGGCCGAACTCCGCCAGGCACGGCGAGCATTCCTCGAGATGCTCCTTGATCACATGCACCCGCTCGCGGTCGAGCTCACCGTCGAGATACTCATAGACCCGATCGAGCACCTCGGAGCACGGGATGTCATGTGGGTTGCCGCAGCTCACGACGGAACCTCCTCGTCTGCCGCGCCGACGGGCACCAGGCCGCGTTCGCGGGCGTAGTCCTCGAGCAGCTCACGCAGCTGTCGGCGCCCGCGGTGCAACCGGGACATCACGGTCCCGATCGGCGTGCCCATGATGTCGGCGATCTCCTTGTAGGCAAAGCCCTCCACGTCGGCGAGATAGACGGCGATGCGGAAGTCCTCGGGGATCGACTGCAGCGCCTCCTTCACGTCGGAGTCGGGCAGGTGCTCGAGCGCAACCGTCTCGGCGGACTTGAGCCCGCTGGACATGTGCGACTCGGCCTGGGCGAGCTGCCAGTCCTCGACCGTCTCGGTTCCGGACTGCTTCGGCTCGCGCTGCTTCTTGCGGTAGGTGTTGATGAACGTGTTCGTCAGGATGCGGTAGAGCCAGGCCTTGAGGTTCGTGCCCTCCTGGAACTGGTGGAACGAGCCGTACGCCTTGGCGTACGCCTCCTGCACGAGGTCCTCGGCGTCCGAGGGGTTACGGGTCATTCGCAGGGCGGCCGAGTAGAGCTGGTCGAGGTATTGCAGGGCGTCGCGCTCGAATCGGGCGTTCCGCTGCTCGGGTGTCTCCACCCGACCGTCGGTGGCTGTCTGGTCCTCAGTCATCTCGGACGATGCTATCCCCCGGTCCGTCGCGCCCATTCCGGTCCAGTCGGGCAAGCTGAGCAACGACTGATCGGTACGGCGAGCGGCTGGTGCTGCGGCGAACATCTGGTGCAGTTCCTCCAGGGTGGTGTCACCTGCCTCAACCCCGCTGTCCGCCCACCGATTCCCAGCTCAACCACCAAGGCCGAGCAACCACTCGCCGACGGTGCGTGAGACGAGCCCTAGGGCGGCTGGCTGGCTCGTTCCGGCAGCCACCCGGAACGAGTGATCGGCGCCCGGGATGCTGCGCACGACGTATGAGGGACGTTTTCGCGGAAACGCTTTCGGGCCCCCGAACGCATCCCGCTCCCCCTGCACCACCAGCGTCGGCACACCGGCGCCGAGCAGCTCGTCGAGGCGCGATTTCTCCGGCCGGCCCGGCGGGTGCAGCGGAAACGCCAACGCGAGGCAACCGACGGCGCCCACCTGTGTGGCCGTACGGCATGCCACTCGCGCCCCGGCCGACCGGCCGCCGACAACAAGGGCCCCGTCGATGTCCAACGCGCCGAGGACGGTCAGCCACGCCCTGTCCAGCGTTGCCGGCGCTCCGGCGACCTTGCGCCCCGCGACCCGCCACGGCTGTTCCACCCGTACGACGGTCACCCCCAACTCAGGCAGGTCCTTGGCAAGAACCACCAGATCGCGCGCCTCGATGCCGCCGCCGGCGCCGTGGCCGAGGACCAGGGTGAGCACTGGGTCAGCGGCCGGCGAGACAACCGCCCGGGCGTCACCACCCGGCGTTGCGATCGTCTGCACGGACTCGGTGTTCACAACGGCGAGACGCTAGCGCCAGAAGACACAGGTGACATGACCACAGAGCGCGATGGGCCGGACACGGATCGCCTCTTGCCAAGTCGTGG
>JBDUAP010000120.1:0-7785 GCA_040004585.1 Sporichthyaceae bacterium | reverse complement strand
GTCGTGCTGGGCGACCTATCCCCCACGCGGTCGGGATAGCGCCACCGACACGCCTCCATGGCGTTCGATGTAGCGGTCCTGCAATAGCGTCTGCACCAGACGGGTGACCCCGCCGGGTGTCATCAGGCACGGCTCGGCGAGGTCACTCATGCGGATGCCCACCTCCGGGGCCTACGCGAATCCGCGCGCAACTCAGCGGAGCAGCGCTCCAAGGTGATGAAGTAAGCATCCTTGCCGCCGGCGGGTAGACGTGGTGTTGGGGATGCACCTGGTCGACGGTAGCCGCGGCCGCCCACACCGAGCCGGGACAGTCGGGGATGAGGCAGGGGCCGAAGGTCTCGGCCAGGGCGTGGTGGTCCATGCCGACCATCCTGCGCAAGCGAGTCGGGTCGTGCTGCGCGTCATCCACAGGGCCGGTCGCATGGAGCTGCCCCGTGTCATGGGGACAACGGGGCAGCTACCTGAACCTAAGCCCGACCTCGAAGCGGCGTCCTCGGCTCCTCGAAACCTTGACCTTTGCCTCGGCGCGCGTTCACGATCCCTTTCGGACACCTGTTGATCGGGGTGAACCGGTCGACACCAACGGGCCAACCCCATCAGGGCAGGCAGGCTCAGCCATGTCAGGCCCGTCCAAGGTTGAGGTCAATGCCTAGCCATGCATTGACCTCAACCCGTGGAAACGTCCGCTCCTGCCGCGACGAGTGTGTGACCGACAGGTCACGCGGTCCGCGATGCGGTCACGCGAACGTCGAATAGCCAGTTCTGTGGCATCCGCTCATCGGTATGTCAGCAAGATCAGCACATGGGAACGCGGCCGTGCACCTATCCCAATCGGCTGTTCGCCTCGAGCAATGGACAGGGAACCTTCGCGGTCGGATCACTCCCGTCCGCCTCCCATTTTCGGACCGAAAAACAGGGGGCCGGGCACACTCTTCAGGCATGAGGTCACAGCGGCCGCCCTGCGGCTTCGTCCCTTCGGTCGCCAAGCCGGTCAGTCGCTCGTCCGGACCTCGAGCCGGGCGAGGAAGCGCTAAAGGTGCCTCCGCCACCCGGTCGCAAGATGCGGGGGCCCGGGCGATCGCCAAGGCCTCGGGATCATTTTCCTTCCTCTGGTCCCGTCGTGGTCTACACGACCGCGGAAGGGGCCGGGCATGCTGGTGGAGCAAGAGGTCGACTGCGCGGTCCAGCCTCAGCGGTGCGCGGCGAGCTCAGTCGCCCACGCCGGCGCGGCATCGCCGCCCTTCGTCCCGTCGCCCCCAGCGTGGAGTCGATCTCGCCGATGTCTCACACCAGCAGCTCGACCTCCTGCTCGTAGGCCGTGCGGTAGCGCCGGTCCGCTCGCATCAGATCGAGATGCGTACCGCGCTCGGCCACCACTCCGTCATGGAGCACCACGATCTCGTCGAAGTCCTCGTGGCCCCGCAGGCGGTGGGTGATGGCCAGCACGGTCCGGTCACGCGTGGCTTCGAGCAGGTCGGCAAGCAACGCATCGGCTGTTGTCAGGTCGAGGTGCTCCGTCGGTTCGTCGAGAACCACCACCGGGAAGTCGGCCAGCAGGACACGAGCCAGTGCCAGTCGCTGGCGCTCGCCACCGGACATCCGGTCACCGTGCTCGCCCACCCAGGTGTCCACACCGTTGGGAAGGCTGTCCACCCAGTCGAGCAGCCGCGCCCTGCCCAGTGCCTGACGGACCTCGGAGGAGGTTGCCGCAGGTCGAGCCAAGCGCACGTTCTCCCAGATCGTCGAGTCGAAGATGTGGGCATCCTGGGCCAGCATGCCCACCAGTTTCCGAACGGCATCTCCGTCCAGCTCGCGGGTGTCCACGCCGGAAAGTGTGATGCGTCCCGCCAGCGGGTCGAGGAAGCGCAGGAGCACCATCGCCAACGTCGTCTTGCCGCTGCCGCTCTCGCCCACGACGGCGACCCTGCGGCCGGCCGGCAGGTCGAGGTCGACACCACGGAGCGCGTCACCCACTTGTGCCGGCCACCGCGCTCCGAGGCCTGCCACCACGATGTCGTACGGCGCAACGGGCATCCTCGCCGGTCGATCCGGCTCGACGACAGGGTCCTGCGTGTCCAGCACCTCGACGACCCGTGCAGCAGCGCCCGCCGCCCGAGTCAGCTCGCCCGCAGCCAGCGGCAATGGGGAGAAAACGTCGGCAAGAGCGAGTGGCACCAGCACCAGCACGGCGAGCAGTACGGCGGACAGTGAACCGCTGCGCACCGCCGGCACGCCCAGCACGAGTGCGCACCAGACGGCCGCGCCGGTGGCGAAGGTCACGGCGGCTGCTCCGGCGCCCCTGACGCGGGCGGCCGAGTCGAGGTGGTGCAGGAGACGCCGCTCCGTCTCGGCCAGACCGGCCAGGCGACGGCCGACCGCCCCGTAGGCGACCAGCTCGGGAAGTCGTTCGAAGGTGTCGACCACGTCCTCGCTCAGCCGCCCTCGAGCCTTGAGCGCGCCCGCCTCCGCGCGGCGCGACCAGCGACGGGTGAGACGGGGAACAACGACCGCCACGAGCAGGGTGACAGCGACCAGCACGGTGCCCGCGCTCGGCAGGAGGATGAGCACCCCGCCTGCGGTCAGAAGGGCCACCACGACGCCGGAGACCCAGGGCAGCAGGGCCCGGAGGAAGACGTCCTGCACGGCATCGACGTCGGACACCAGGCGAGACAGCAGGTCTCCGTTGCGAAACATCGGAAGTCCCGTCGGCGCCAGCCGCTCCAGCCGACAGAACACCGCAACGCGCAGGTCGGCGAGGACCTGCAGCGTGACGTTGTGAGTCACGAGCCGCTCGGCGTACCGGAAGACCGCCCGCCCCACAGCGCACGCGCGGACGGCAACGACTGCCAGTGAGAGCACCACGATCGGTGGCCGCTCCGCCGCCCGGGCGATGAGCCACGCACCGGTGGCGAGCAGAGCCACCGAGAAGGCGGACGCCAACAACCCCGCGCCGGCTCCCACGACGAGGCCGGGCCAGCGCGAGCGGACCAGGCCGACGATGCGACGAAGGGGCGGCGCGGCGCTCCCTTCCGCCGTCCTGCGAAGAACACTCATGCCACGCCAACAGCGGGAGAGGGTTCGCCGGTCAGGACGTGCACCCGGTCAGCAACGGCTGTCAGGGGCTTGCGATGGGTGGCGACCACCGTCGTACGGCCAGCCAGCGCTCGCACCAGCATGGACACCACGCGGCCCTCGGTGGCCGAGTCGAGGTGAGCGGTGGGCTCGTCCAGCAGCACCAGGCCGGAGTCGCGTCGCTGCACCCGCAGCAGGACACGAGCCAGGGCGATCCGTTGACGCTGACCCGCGGACAGACCGGCGCCGCTTTCCCCGAGAACTGTCTGCAACCCGCCGGGCAGTCCGGTCACGAAGTCGGCCGAGGCGAGGTGCAAGGCGTGGGCCACCTCGTCGTCCGTCGCGTCGGGCTCACCGAGACGTACGTTGTCGGCGACCGTACCCGCGAACAGCAGCGGGCGCTGCGGCAGCCAGGCAACCTCCTGCCGCCAGGCGTCAGGGTCCAGTGCGGCCAGGTCGATCCCGGCGACACGGATCGTCCCGGTGTCGGGGGCGAGGCTCGCGAGCAGCAGCCCGAGCAGCGTCGACTTGCCCGCCCCGCTGCGGCCCGTCACCACCAACAGCTCACGCGGCAGTACGACGAGCGAGGTGCGCGGCAGACGGTCGCCCTGGACATCCGGTCTGGGTACGGCGACGTCGACCAGAACCAATGACGCGTTCGACAGGTCAGGCACATCGCGAGACGAGCCCTGATCCGCCAGCGGGGACTCCAGGATGGCGAAGACCTCGTCAGCCGCGGCCATACCCTCGGCGCTCGCATGGAAGGACGTGCCTACGTTGCGGATCGGCAGGTAGGCCTCAGGTGAGAGGACGAGCACCACCAGCGCAGTTCTCAGGTCCAGGCCTCCGTCCAGAAGGCGCAACCCGACGCCGACGGCCACGACGGCGACCGAGAGAGTCGCGGCCAGCTCCAGCACCAGGGCGGACAGGAACGCAACGCGAAGCACCCGAGCCGTCGCGCTGCGATGCTGGTCGCTGACGCGAGCGATCTCTGCCGCCTGGACGCGGGCACGACCGAAAACCTTGAGGGTGGGCAGACCCTGGACGACGTCGAGAAAGTGACCGGCCAGCACGGACAGCGTGCGCCACTGTCTGGCTGTCTGTTCCCTGGTGTGCATCCCGACGAGGACCATGAAAACCGGGATCAACGGCAGCGTGACCAGGATGAGCAGCCCGCTGACCCAGTCGACCAAGGCGATCTGTACGAGCACGACGACCGGCACCACGGCGGCGAGTGCTACCTGCGGCAGGAACCGGGCGAAATAGCTGTCGAGCGCGTCGATGCCCCGCGTCACCAGGACGGCCCGTCCACCTGTGCTCCCCGCGGGGCTCGCAGCCTGCATCGCCGATCGGCGGAGCACGACCTCCCGCAGGTGCGCCGTCACGCGGGCACCAGCACGATGACCGGCGGTCTCCTGGGCACCCGCCAGACCGGCGCGCGCAAGCACGACGACCAGCAGCAGCAGGAGAAGCGTTCGCAGCTCGTCGAGCCCGACATCACCGCCCAGCTGGGCACGGGACACCGCAATGGCGATCAGCCAGGCCTGCGCGATGACCAACCCAGCGGTGGCCAGGCCCACCGCGACAGTCAGCGTCAGGTACCGCTGCGCCGGCGGGCAGAGCCGCAGCAGCCGGGGGTCGACAGGTCGCACAGCCGGTCAGGACCGCGTCGTCATCGAATCATCGCGCGTGAAGGGGCTTCGGCGGCGGGCAGGTGGCGGTCGGAGATGCGTCGCCGGAAGACCCAGTAGGTCCACCCCTGGTAGAGCAGCACGAAGGGGACCAGGACGACGGCCACCCAGGTCATCACGGTCAACGTGTAGTCCGTGCTTGAGGCGTTGGTCGTCGTAAGACCGTACGACTCGTCGGTCGTAGAAGGAAGCACGTCGGGATAGAGCGTCGCGAAGATCGACGCGACGGCCAGCGCCACCGAAAGACCCGTGCCGATGAAGGCCCAGCCTTCGCGACCTCGCCAGCTCGCCGCGACACCACCCAACAGCGCAGCGGCAGCGGCGGCAGTCAGTGCCCAGGAGACGGGCTTCCCGTCCCGCAACTGGGTCCACAGCAGGAAGCCTGCGGAGACGACCACGATCGGCGCCGCGATCCGCCGCGCCAGTGCGTTGGCCGCGACGCGTACGTCACCGTCGGTCTTGAGGGCGAGGTAGAACGCACCGTGCAGGGTGAACAGTCCGAGCGTGACAGTTCCACCGAGCAGTGCGTAGGGGTTGAGCAGCGTGAGCAGGGTCCCGGTGAAGTTGTGGTCCCGGTCCAACGGGACCCCGCGGACGATGTTGGCGAATGCCACACCCCAGAGCAGCGCCGGCACCGCCGACCCCCAGAAGATGGCCTGGTCCCAGCCGGCCCGCCACCGCGCTGTGTCGCCATGGCCGCGGTACTCGAATGCCACGCCACGGACGATGAGCGCAAGCAGGATCAACAGCAGGGCGAGGTAGAAGCCGCTGAACAGCGAGGCGTACCACTCCGGGAACGCCGCGAACATGGCCCCGCCCGCGACCAGCAGCCAGACCTCGTTGCCGTCCCATACCGGGCCGATCGTGTTGATCATCACTCGACGGTCGGTCTCCTTGCGTCCCAGCACCGGGAGCAGGATGCCGACGCCGAAGTCGAAGCCGTCCAGGAAGAAGTAGCCAGTGAAGAGGACCGCGATCAGGCCGAACCACACGTCGGTGAGTGCCATCGGAGACGCGCCCCTCTCAGTAGGCGAAGGCCATCGGCCGGTCGGGGTCGTGTTCACCGGGCGGTGCCAGGTCGTCGTCATCGACAGGTGGGGGCCCCGCCTTCGCGGAGTGCACCAGCAGTCGGAGCGCGACGACAGCCAGCGCCGCATAGACCAGGGTGAAGGCGAGCAGCGAGGTGAGCACACTGGCCGTCCCGACCGAGGGTGAGACGCCATCGCGAGTGAGCATCCGCACCGCGTCGACGCCCGTGGGGTTGGGCACCACGACCCAGGGTTGGCGACCCATCTCGGTGAAGATCCAGCCGAACGAGTTGGCCAAGAACGGCGCGACCACGGTAAGCACGGCCACCCGCCGGAACCACCGGCGATCAGGCACCCGGCCCCGCCGCGACAACCAGAACCCGGCCAGCGCCACTGCCACGGTGACGAGCCCGAGCCCGATCATCAACCGGAAACTCCAATAGGTGACCGGCAGGTTCGGCACATAGTTGCCCTCGCCGTACTTGGCCACCGCCTCACGCTGCAGGTCGTTGACGCCCTCCACGGTGGCATCGGAGTCGTTGGTGGACATGAAGGCCAGGAGCCCTGGGATGGTGACCTGCTTTACCTCGTCGCAGGACGCATTGATGCGCCCGACCGCGAACAGCGAGAGCCCGGCGCCCTCCTCGGTCGCGCAGAGCGCCTCGGCGGCAGCCATCTTCATCGGCTGCTGGTCCACCATGATCTGTCCCTGGATGTGGCCGGTGAACACGACTCCGATGCCCGCGAGCAGCACAGCGAGCGCGCCCAGCCGGAAGGCCGGGCGGAACACGTGCACCTCACGGTCCGGGCGACCCAGGTGCCAGGCGGACACCGCCAGCACGAAGCCGCCGGCGACGAGCCATGCCCCGGCGATGACGTGCGGGAAGGTCACGAGTGCCGTCGAGTTGGTGAGCAGCGCCCAGATGCTGGTCAGCTCCGCCCGTTGCGTCACCTCGTTATAGATCACGCCTACCGGGTGCTGCATGAAGGAGTTGGCCGCGAGGATGAAGTAGGCCGACAGGTTGACCCCGATGGCCACCATCCAGATGGTCGCCAGGTGGACCCGTCTGGGCAGGCGGTCCCAACCGAAGATCCAGAGACCGAGAAAGGTCGACTCGAGGAAGAAGGCCGCCAGTCCTTCGATCGCGAGCGGCGCGCCGAACACATCGCCTACGAAGCGTGAGTAGTCACTCCAGTTCATGCCGAACTGGAACTCCTGCACGATGCCGGTGACCACACCCAGCGCGAAGTTGATCAGCAGCAGCTTGCCGAAGAAGCGCGTGAGCCGCAGCCAGGACTCCTTGCCGGTGAGGTGCCACGCTGTCTGCATGATCGCCACCAATGGCGCGAGACCGATCGTCAGCGGCACGACCAGGAAGTGGTAAACGGTCAGGATCCCGAACTGCCACCGTGCGACATCCAGTGCTTCCACTCTGGTCTCCCTCGGCCGGTGCGGCGATCCCTTGGTTTCAGCCCACGCGTCCACTGAGGGTTTCAGCACATACTATGGATGGAGAACACACCTCGGCCGGGTTCGTCCGGCCTTTCGTGGCTTTCGCCTCCGTGCAGGCGTCGCCGTCTCGGCGAAAGTCGGAGCGCTCCTTCACCGTCCAGCCCGGACGTGTCACCGGCTCTCCCCGGCCCCAACGGATCCGGCAAGTCCACCACCATGAAGGTGTTGCTCGACCTCCGACGATCACCTCATCCCAAGCCTTAGCCCCGCCGGGGCTGGCGTCAGCCAACAGGTAGACGGTTCCGGCGGACCGATTGCGGCAAAAGAGGGCGATGACTCTGCTGAAGGTGGATTGGTGAGGCGACGACAAGATTGTCTTCTGGAAGGTTCTGGCTGACGCGCGCCTATGTGCCGTTCTGGTGCGCTCGCCGTGACCCGGCGGGAATCGTCTGGCCCGTTGCTGCGTTGCGAGCCTTACGAGTGAACCGACGTGCCTCAATAGGGAGTCATGAGTGCCCGAAACCGCGCTACTGGTGCCGGC
>JBDUAP010000119.1:0-7804 GCA_040004585.1 Sporichthyaceae bacterium | reverse complement strand
CCATCAGGGCTCACTACGGCGCGACCGGGGGCGCGCTGCGCTTCGGCTTCCCGACCACCGACGAGCTGGTCTCGGCAACGGTCGGCCGGGAGAGCAGGTTCGAGATGGCCACGTACTACTGGTCGCGCGCGTCCGGGGCCCATCTCGTCACGGGTTCTATCCGGGCGAAGTACGTCGCAGTCGGCGCCACCCGCGGCCGGCTCGGCTTCCCGCTGACAGACCAACTGGCCGTGACGCGTGGCGCAGTCAGCCGCTTCCAGGGTGGCGACATCTACTCATCAGCGGCGACCGGAGCCCATGTTGTCCCTCGAGGGGGGATCCGTAACCGCTGGCTGGCGCTGGGTGCCCAGCGGGGGCGGTTGGGCTTCCCCCGCACCGACCGGCTCGTCACCGGGTCCGGTTTCCTCGTCCGATTCGAGGGCGGCACCATCCAGTGGCTGCGCGCGACGGGAGCCACGACGGTGATCTACCGCTAGACGACGACGACGTCGACCCGCTGCGGCGAGGTGTTGCTGAAGCCTCCTCGGTTCCACGGCTGCTCGGCCGGCTGGGTGCGTCCGGTGGCGTCGCTCGCCCGGGCCGACACGACGTACCGGCCGGGGGTGTCGGCCTGCCAGGTGAAGGTCCAGCCTCGCCACGCCCACGTGTCGACCGCGGGGCCGAGCTTTGCTTGTGCCCACGTCGCGCCGTCGTCGCTGCTCACGTCCACCCGATCCACCTCTCCCCACCCGGACCAGGCTCGGCCGTGCAGGACGTGCGCACCGACGGGCACGAACCGAGTGCGTGACATGAAGTCGGGGAACCCCGGCGGGGCCATCAGGGCGCGGGGGTCGATGCGGGTCAGCTGGGTGCCGGTTTCGCCGGACTCCTGGCGCAACGAGTAGGCCCGCTGCTGGTAGCCGTCGAACGGCGTGTCGACCACCTCGATCGAGCCCAGCCACTTTACGCTCGCCATTCCGTACCATCCGGGCACGACCAGCCGGAGCGGGAAGCCGTGCTGCGGCGGCAGCATGACGCCGTTGGCCTCGTAGGCGAGCAGAACCTCCTCGCGGAGTGCCGCGTCCAGGGGCAGCCCGCGAGCGTAGTCCTGCTGCACGCCGCGCTCGACTCCGTGGTCGACGCCGGTGAACACGATGTCCGTCGCTCGATCCAAGAGCCCTGCCTCGCGGAGCAGCGGCGCGAGCGGCGTGCCGGTCCACTTCATGGTGCCGACCGCCTCGTTCAGCCACGGCTGGCTGACCGGGCGCGGCAGGAGCCTGGCCCGGCCGTTGCCCGCGCACTCCAGCGTCACCGCAACGGTGACCGCGGGCCGCGAGCGCAGGTCGTCCAGCGACAGCGACTGCGGGCGGTCGACCAAGCCACTGAGTGACAACCGGTAGGTCGCCGGGTCCACGTCCGGGATGTCGTAGTGGGTCAACAGGTAGTGCAAGCCGAGCGGGGTGACGTCGTACCGCAACGCCTCCAGCGGCATCCCGTGGTTGCGTGCCGCCAGCTGCAGCTCGTCGGGCCCGATGCCTTCACCGTCCGCGGCGACCCGCGACGGAAGGCTCGCGGCTTCCAGGCCAGGGGTGCCGACGTCGTTCTTTGCCGTTGCCATGCAGACGGTCTAGCGGTTGCCCTCGGTGGAATCAACACCGGGCGGCCGTATGTTGTCCCCGCCGTGACCGCAACCGCCGACGAGATCCCCACCGACGCAGCTCCCTGCGGGCCACGGGAGATGCAGAGCGTCCTCGGGCCCGACTACCGCGGGCTCACGATCGGTCTTCTCGCCGTTGTCTCACTGATCGCGTTCGAGGCGATGGCGGTCGCGACCGCTATGCCGGTGGCCGTGCGCGAACTTGGCGGCCTGCGCTTCTTCGCCCTCGCGTTCTCGGCGTTCCTCACCACCAGTCTCGTCGGCATGGTGGTCGCCGGAGACGTGTCCGACCGTCGGGGCCCGCTGCTGCCGTTCGTGGTTGCCGTCCTGACGTTCGGGATCGGCCTGGTCATGGCCGGGCTGGCAACCAGCATGTGGCTTTTCGTGCTCGGGCGCGCGGTCCAAGGGTTCGGTGCGGGGCTGAACATCGTGGCCTTGTACGTCGTGATCGCCCGGGTCTATCCGGATGCCCTTCGCCCGAGGCTGTTCTCCGCGATGGCCAGCGCCTGGGTGCTGCCAGCCATCATCGGCCCGTCCATCGCCGGCGTGGTCGCCGACGAGCTGTCGTGGCGCTGGGTCTTCCTGGCGGTGCCGCCGCTGATCGTGCCCGCCGTCCTGCTGATGCTGCCGCGGCTGAAGACCCTCGGGGGAGCTGAGCTCGCGGGCACGCCACGGCGCCGCACGGTGCCCGCGGTCCTTGCAGGCGTCGGGGTGGCGATGCTCCAGTACGCTGGCCAGCGCCTTGACCTGGTCGCCGCGCCGTTGTTCGTCGCGGGTGCCGTGGCACTCGCCGTCGGCGTGCCGAAGCTGCTGCCCCGCGGCACGCTGTCCGCTCGGCGCGGCATTCCCACGGCGATCCTGATGCGCGGGATCCTCGCCGGGTCGTTCTTCGGTGCCGAGACGTTCGTGCCGCTGATGCTGATCGAGGAACGCGGCGTGGCCACCGCGGTCGCCGGTCTGACGCTGACCGGTGGCGCGGTGAGCTGGTCGATCGGGTCGTGGATCCAGGGGCGGCCGGGCACCACCGTGCCGCGGTTCCGGCTGATCCAGTGGGGGACGGGACTGGTCGCCGTCGGCGTTGCCGCGATGTCGCTGTCCTTGTGGCAGGCGCTCCCGCCGCTCGTGGGCGGCCTCGGCTGGATGCTGGCGGGCCTCGGAATGGGCCTGGCGATGTCCAGCGTCAACGTGGTGCTGCTCTCCCTGTCGCCGGAGTCCGATCAGGGGTTCAACTCCGCGGCGCTGCAGGTGAGCGACGCGCTGGGGTCGATCCTTTCCATCGGCGTCGGCGGCGCCATCTTTTCCGGGCTGCACGAGCGGGGAGGGGATAACGCCGCCGTCTTCCTGCTGATCTACCTGCTGATGGCCTCGATCGCACTGGCCGGCGCCGTGGCGGCCCACCGGGTGCGCGCCGAGGCTCCTCCCGAGCCGGCCGTCGCCGTCGCCTGACGGGTGGAGCCGCGTAGGGTTCCGCCGGTGCGGATCGCGATGTGGTCGGGGCCACGCAACATCTCCACCGCGATGATGCGGGCCTGGGGCAACCGTCCCGATACCCACGTGGTGGACGAGCCCTTCTATGCTTTCTACCTGGACCGCACCGGTCTCGACCACCCGGGTCGTGAGGTCATCCTGCGCAGCCAGCCGACCGACTGGCGCGAGGTGGCGGAAGCGCTGACGCGTGGCCAGCTGCCGGACGGCGCGACGCTGCTCTACCAGAAGCACATGACACACCACCTGCTCCCCGAGATCGACCAGTCGGCCCTCGGCGGCCTGCGGCACGCCTTCCTCATCCGCGACCCCACCGAGGTCCTGGTTTCCTACACCAAGGTTCGCGGCGAGCCGACCCTGGAGGACCTGGGCCTGCCCCAGCAGGTTGCGCTGTATGACCGCTTCCGCGGGCCGGTCATCGACGCGCGCGATGTGCTCGAGCGACCGGAGCCGATGCTGCGCGCGTTGTGCGCCGCGCTCGAGGTCGAGTACGCCGAGGGGATGCTGCACTGGGAGTCGGGCCCGCGGCCGACCGACGGGGTGTGGGGACCGCACTGGTACGACGGGGTGTGGCGCTCGACCGGATTCGCTGCCTACCGGCCACCGCTGGCGAGTGTGCCCGCTCGGCTGCAGCCCTTGCTGGACCGCTGCCGGCCCTACTACGACACGATGGCGGCGCACCGGTTGACCGCCTGACCGGTCGCACAGAGGAGGCGATGTGCTGCAGAGCTTTGACCCGCGCAACAGCGACCTGGTCGTCAACGTCGGTGGCCGACTCGTCCACCGTGACGAAGCGGGCGTGAGCCCGTTCGACTCGGTCGTCCAAGGCGGCGACGCGGTGTGGGAGGGTCTGCGCGTCTACGACGGTCGCATCTTCAAGCTGGCCGAGCACCTTGCCCGGTTGCGGCGCTCGGCGTTGGCGCTGGGTTTCGCCGAGATCCCGTCGGCCGAGGAGATCACTGCCCAGGTCCAGCGCACGCTGGCGGCTAACGGGATGACCGACGGCGTACACGTCCGGCTGACGCTCACCCGTGGTGTCAAGATCACCAGTGGGATGGACCCCCGACTCAACCAGTCCGGTCCGACCCTGATCGTCGTGGCGGAGCACAAGGCGCCCGTGTACGACGAGGCAGGGATCACCCTGGTCACCTCGAGCGTCCGCCGGGCCCGACCGGATTCGCTGGACCCGAAGATCCACCACAACAACCTGCTCACGTCGATCCTCGCAAAGATCGAAGCCAACGTGGCCGGAGCCGATGACGCCCTCATGCTCGACGACAGCGGCTTCGTCGCGGAGACCAATGCGACCAACGTCTTCCTCGTGACCGACGGCGGCGTGCGCACGCCGACCACACGCGCCTGCCCGGAAGGCATCACCCGCGGCACGGTGCTCGAGCTGTGCGCAGCGCAGGGGATCACCTGCGCGGTGGGGGACTGGTCACTTGCCGAGGTGTACACGGCGGACGAGGTCTTCGTCACCGGCACGATGGGCGGGGTTTCACCGGTCGTGATGGTCGATGGACGCTCGATCGGCGACGGTGGTCGCGGCCCGGTGACCGAGCGCCTGCGTGCCGCTTATGCCGAGCTGACTGCCCGTAGCGGTACTTCGGTGACCGCCTAGGGGTCCGATCGCACGACGTCGTCCACCGTGTCGTAGATCGCGAAGACCCTGTCCAGGGCGGTGACGGTGAGCACGCGCATCACGACGCGCGGGACGGCCACGAGCACCATGCTTCCCCCGGCCTGCTCCGTGCGCTTGTTGGTGGCCACGAGCACCTTGAGGCCGGACGAGTCGAGGAACGTCACGCCGCCGAGGTCGATCACGAGGTGGGGGGTCTCCTCATGGGTGGCCGTGGCCACCTCGTCAGAGAGGCTGCCCGCCGTATCGAGGTCCACGTCGCCTGCCACGGTGACGACGGTGAACGACCCGCGTCGTGCTGTGGACACCTGCAGATCCATCTGCGAATCCTAGGACGGCAGCGGCGGGATCGGGCCTACCAGCACCCGGTGACCGTGGTGGCCAGCTTGTCGACCGCCTTGCGAGTGGTCAGCGTGGACGGGACGCCGTTCGCGAGCAGCGCGAAGGCCTTGGTCCGGCCGTCCGCACCGCGTGCGTAGCCCGCCAGCGTGATGACTCCCCGCAGCGAGCCCGTCTTGGCCGTCACCAGCCCGACTGCGCACTTCGTCGGCCAGGTGGTGTAGCGCAGGTACTTGGGCGCGAGGGTCCCGGTGCGCCCTGCGACCGGCAACGAGGCGCGCAGTGACACAAGCCTCGGGTGGTTGCCGTCCAGCGCCAGCGAGAGGACCGAGACCAGCTGCCGGGCCGTCAGACGGTCGGACCGGGAGAGCCCGCTGCCGTCGTACAACCGCGAAGTGCCGAGGTCGATGCCGAGGCCTGCCAGCACCGTGCGCTGCGCCGCTGCCGCGCCGGCCCAGGTCGCCGGGTAACCGGAGCGAAGCGCGACCAGGCGGTGCAGCGCCTCGGCGTAGTCGTTGTCGCTGGGCAGCAGCATGTCTTTGACGATCAAGTCCAGGCTGCGGCCCTGCACCTTGGCCAGCACCGGCGTACCGCCAGGGGCTCGTGCCCGCACGACCGAGCTGGTCCGCACGCCGTACTCCTTGAGGAGACTGGCGAACACGTTGCCGGCGTCGAGCGACGTGTCCCAGCGGGTGTGCTGGCCCACAACGAGCGCCCGCACCGGGCTGACATCGGTCGGCATGTAGTCGCTTGCCCAGCCGGTCGCCAGAGTCGGCGGGGGGAACAGATGGTCGTCGACCTGCACAACCACCCAATGGCGGCCGTGGGCACGGACGGCCTGGGCCGTCGCCGCGGCGAGGATCCTCATCCCGGCGCGGGACAACGAGGGGTCACCCGCTCCGACCAGGGCGACCCGACCCCACGTCGTGCCTCTGCGCACCGTCGTCGTGAACCGGTAGGACGGGCCGAAGACCGTCAGCGCGTTGACCGAGGTGATCAGTTTGGTGGTCGAGGCGGGGAGCTGGCGGGCGTAGCTCTGCTTGTTCCACACCGCTTCGCCGCTCGTGGCGTCGGTGACCAGTCCGGCGAGGTCGCTGCCGAGCTGCCTGTCGGTCGCCCGGACGGCCAGCATCGAGGCGATCAGCTGGTCGCTCCTGGACAGTGCCGGCACGCTCGTCGCTGTGAGTCCGGCCGCTGCCGGAGCGCCGGTGACCGTGACGGCTTCAGCCGGGCCGGGAGCCGCCAGAAGTGACCAGACGACGGCGAATGCCGCTACAGCGGCTGAACCGGTGACGGTTGACCTGCGACGCATCTGCGACTCCACGGTGAGGTGACCCACCTACCATCGGCGCTCACCGAGGTCGAATTGACCCACGTGACCTAATCCCGACCATCGTGGTGGACCGCGTCCCGCAGGAGCGGCAACAGGCGCGGTGGGATCTGCGTGGCAAGGGCGATGACGGTCGAGGTGCGCACGATGCCTTCGAAGTCGACCAGCCGGTCGATGACCCGCTGCAGGTCGGCGTTGGACCGGGCCACGATCCGCGCGAACACGTCGCCCGCGCCGGTGATCGTGTGGGCCTCGAGGACCTCCGGGATCGAGGCGAGGTGGGCCGCGACCGCGTCGTGGCCCGGACCGGTCGCGGGGGCCTGGCGGATCTCCAGGGTGGCGAAGGCCGTCACGGTGTAGCCCATGGCCGCCGGGCTCAACTGCGGGCCCCAGCCCTCGATGACACCGTCGCGGGACATCCGGTCCAGCCGGGCCTGGACCGTTCCGCGCGCCACGCCGAGACGGCGCGAGCACTCCAGAACCCCGATCCGAGGGTTAGCGGTGAACAGTTCCAGGATGCCGGCGTCGAGCTCGTCCGGGATGGTCAAGCTGCCTCATTCCGTCCAGGGATGCGCATGTCTGACTGTACACAATGCACATCGTTGCGGCCCAGGATTGCGCATTGTGTCGCGATGGGCTTCCATGCGGACATGACCAGCGACGCTGCCACTGCCGCCTTCCCCGCGCTCACCGACGCCGAGCGCGCGGCCGAGCTCTCGCCCCAGCAGCTCACCCAGCTGGTCGGCCTGGTCGAGTACGACGCGTCCGCCGACCCGTTCCCGGTCACCGGCTGGGACGCGGTGGTGTTCGTGGTCGGCAACGCGACCCAGACCGCGCACTACTTCCAGTCCGCATACGGCATGGAGCTGGTCGCCTACGCGGGGCCGGAGACCGGCAACCGCGACCACAAGGCGTTCGTGCTCAAGAGCGGCTCGTGCCGGTTCGTCGTCAAGGGCGGTGTCGCCCCCGACAGCCCGCTGCTCGACCACCACCGGGCCCACGGGGATGGCGTTTCCGACATCGCCCTCGAGGTTCCCGACGTCGACCGGTGCATCGAGCACGCCCGCGCCTCCGGTGCCCGGGTGGTGCAGGAGCCGACCGACGTCACCGACGAGCACGGCACCGTGCGGATCGCGTCCATCGCGGCGTATGGCGACACCGTGCACTCGCTCGTCGACCGGTCCGGCTACACCGGGCCCTACCTCCCCGGCTATGTCGAGCGCACGTCCGGCTTCGTCAAACGAGACGACTCGCCGAAGCGGCTCTTCCAAGCCCTCGACCACGTCGTCGGCAACGTCGAGCTCGGTCACATGGACGAGTGGGTCGGCTTCTACAACAAGGTGATGGGCTTCGTGAACATGGCGGAGTTCATCGG
>JBDUAP010000118.1:0-7814 GCA_040004585.1 Sporichthyaceae bacterium | reverse complement strand
CGCGGCGACGCCCCCGCCGGTCAGGACGATCGCGGCGACGAAGCCGAGGATGAAGCCGAGTGGGCGGATCATGCGGATGCGTGCGAGCACGGGGTGCCTCTCCATGGGTGCCAGAAACCTCGCGAAGTTTGTCCCACTGCCACGGGTCTTGTCCGGCTTTTTCCCGAACCAGCACCTAGACGTCCACGACGACAGTGACTGGACCGTCGTTGACGACCTCGACCTGCATGTCCGCTCCGAACCGTCCGGTCTCGACGTGCGCCCCGCGGGCGCGCAACGCCTGTACGACGTGCTGGACCAACGGCTCGGCGACGTTCCCCGGGGCCGCCGCCGTCCAGCTGGGCCGGCGACCCTTCCGGGCGTCGCCGTAGACGGTGAATTGGCTGATCACGAGCAGCGGGGCGCCGACGTCGGCTGCTGACCGCTCGTCGCGCAGGATCCGGAGCTGGTGGATCTTGTCGGCCATCCGCCGTGCAGTGTCCTCGGTGTCGTCATGGGTGACGCCGAGGAAGACACAGAGTCCTGGCCCCGGCAGCGCGCCAACAACCTCGTCGTCGACCCGCACGTTGGCGGCGGACGCACGTTGGATGACGGCGCGCATGCCCGGTGATGGACCTGGTCCACCCGCTGACCTATACGTGCGCAGGTCAGCCCACGCCCACCGGCTGGAAGTAGTTGTGCGCCGCGTAGTCGGCAACGTTCCACCCAAGGAGCCGCCCCTGCACATCGGCGGTGCGGAAGTGCAGGCCCGCCCAGATGCGGGCCTCGGTGACCTCCGCGATCGCCTGCGAGAAGCTACCGAAGGTGCGGGTCTTGGGATCGCTCGCACCGAGCAGTCCGGAGATGCTCGTGATCTGGAAGCCCCCATTGGGCGCGTCGGTGTCGAAGAACATCTGCAGCACGCGCGTGTGTGCGCCGTCGAGGCAGATATGCCCGGAAGGGTGCTCCGGGTACGGCGCCGTGATGAGCGCCGCCCAGCCCGGCTCGACCTCCGTCGCCGGGTTGCCGACCTCTCCCGCCCGAGCGATCGCGTTCCCCGGCCGCCAGAAGTCCCAGTAGTACTTGTCGTTCCAGCAGTTGATCGCCGCGTCCGCCCCGCTCAGGTTCTGCATCGCGAGGAGACGTGCGCTGTCGACGGTGTCGACCTCGTACCTTGCGATGAGCTCGCGGGCGACCGCGTTCCAACTCACGACGGGTGTGCTCTGCCACCACTTGGCGATGTACGTCTGGGTGGACGTGCGCGCGACGCTGGTCGCCGAGCCGAGCACCCTGACCTCGTTGTAGTCCGTCGCGTACTCGGGGCTGGTGAGTGCGTTCGGGCCAGCGGTGCGGAACTGCGACGAGCTCGTCATCAGGAACGGCTTCACCCCGCCCACCCAGGGGGTCGGGTCGAGGGCCGTCGGGGTAATGGGCTGCCAGTGCCCGGGCGCCGAGTTCGGAACCCACTGAGACGGCCCAAAGCGTCCGTCGGCCTGCCGGGCGGCGATCATTGCATCTGCCGCGGCCTTCCCCGCCGCAATCCCTTGTGTCTTGAACGGTCCGTCCGCTACCTCGGCGAGCGAGGCGGCGTACTGCGTCGCGAGGGTCTGCAGCACGCTGGCCCTGGTCGGAAACGCAATGCCCGCAGGCACGGTGGAGACGATGTTGGACAGAGCGCCGTATGCGGCGGTCGCGACAGCTGCGTCCTTCGAAGCCCTCGCGGAGAAGCGCCGCTTGAGGAGATAGGGCCGGTGATGTTTCGGCTCGATCGCGTTCACCGCGTCGTACACGGCGCCCTGTGTCATCCCTGCGTTGATCTGAGCAGCCGGCGGGGCTCCGCCCGCCGGCCCGGGAAGCGCGACGAGGGTGTTCACGGCAATGAGATTCCACGCCGTCACGGGGTTGCCGGCATGCTCTGCGCGCGCCGGAGCGGAGAGACCCCCAAGCGAAACCATCAGTGCGACGACGGCTAGCGGGATCGACACTCGGGTGGCCTTCATCCAGGTTTTCCTTCCGCGACCGGCGGGTGCCTTGGTCCCGCGCGCTTGCCGCTTTGAAAATGCGCGCGGCGCACGGCCCCGACAAGGGTCGATTGTCAGGACTACGGCTGCGGGCGATACGACCAAATGCGTGCGAACGCGCAGAATTCAGCCGCTGGTCGGCGGCGGTGCGGGCGGAGGCGGCACGCGTCGGTCAGGACTCTTGGTCGAGGAACGCGAGGGTGGCAGCGGCGAACAGCGGCGAGCTGAACAAGTTGTTAGTGCGTGACGCCGGGCAGAATGGCGAGCGCGTGACCGCCCTTCGGCCGGTTCTCACTCATCCAGCCACCGTCGCGCAGACCGCCGTCAAGCAGGTTGAACACCTCGACATGTGGCTCGGTGGAGCCATGTCGGCATCGCCGGCGACGACGAGCGTCGGGACTTGGAGACCACGGACCTCGTCGGTGAGGTCGAAGTCGTGTTACATCAGCTCGCCGAGCTTGTCGAGTAGTCGAGGGAAGTCCTCCGGTCGCGGCGCGACTCGCTGGTAGAGGTCGTACCTCGGGTGTTCTTCATGAACTCGGCTGCAGCCGCGTTCACCTGTCCCTGCTGCAGCGCCACCCCGCCACCGAGCGAGTAGCCCACGAGGTCCGGCTTGTCGAGACCGAGGTGGTCGATGAGTGCCGCGATGTCATCGGTCGTCGACCGAAGATCGATCGGTCGGTCGATGTCAGCTGTGCGGCCATGTCCCTAAGGGTCGACGGCGATGACCTGGTGGCTCTCAGCCGGTGCGGGAAGGATCGGTCGGAACATCTCGCCGGAGCCGAGTCCGCCGTGCAGCAGAACCGTGGGCCGTCCGGCACCGTGAGTCTCGCAGGAGGTTGATGCCGTTGACCTCGGCGTACTCGCCGGTGCCCATCGCCTCAGTTGTCCAATCGGTGGCCGTCACGTTGTCGCCGAGGACTCATCGGCGGTTCGATAGACGAGCCGGGATCAGCCGCGTCCGAACAGGCCCTTACGCTTCTTGTCCTTGCTCGACGGCATGCTCGGCGGCGTCGACCGTGGCGGTCGTGGTGGGGTCGAACTCGGGCGGTCGTCGTCACTCAGACCCAGACTGGACAGCTCACGCAACAGCATCGCGGTGTCGGCGTGGTCGCGGGCAACCATCGGCTCCGGTCCGGTGGCGACCTCCTCGAGAACGACCTCTTCCACCACGCGCACGGGTACGCTCTCGGGCTCAGGCGCCGGTGACATCTCCCGGTTGAGCTCGTTGAGTATGTTCCCGGCTTCGGCGGCACGCATTGCCTCGTCCCGGCGAGTAACGTCCGCTGCCTCCATCGTGCGCTGCTGCTGCTCAAGACGGTTCGTCTCTTCGCGGGCTGCCAGCTCGGCCGCCTCCTCTGCGAGGCGCTCCACCTGTGCCACCTGCCGCTGCGTCTCATCGGCCGCGATGCGCTCGGCTTCGTCCTGCACCGCTCGCTCGGCGGCGTCCTGCTCCGCCGCTGCGCGTGCCTGCTCGTCGGCGGCACGCCGCTGCTCGTTCTCGGCCCGGGCCACTTCCTCCGAGCCA
Source organism: Sporichthyaceae bacterium (assembly GCA_040004585.1). Classification (GTDB taxonomy): domain Bacteria; phylum Actinomycetota; class Actinomycetes; order JACCUZ01; family JACCUZ01; genus JBDUAP01. The sequence continues at coordinate 4,286 of JBDUAP010000118.1, read as the reverse complement.
GCCCGGGCTGCCTGCTCCTGAGCCCTTACCTGCGTGGCTTCCGTTTCGGTGCGCTCTGCGTCTCGGGCAGCCTGTCGTGCCTGGCGCGCCGCGGCCTCCTTGGCGGCCATCGCTTCCAGCTCACGGTTGAGCAGGTCGGCTTCGCGGAGCCGCTCGTCTTCGATCGCCTGGCGGCGTCGCTCCGCTTCCTCGGCGGCGTGGCGCTCGGCTTCGGCTTGCTCGGCGGCAGCTTGTTCGGCGGCGTGGCGCTCGGCTTCGGCCTGTTCGGCGGCAGCTTGTTCGGCGGCGTGGCGCTCGGCTTCGACGATCCGCTCCGCCTCGTCGCGATCGGCCTGCTCGATCGTGACCACGGGAAGGACGAGCTCGGCGGGGTGCTCCACGCCCAGCAGCTGGGCCTCGATCAGCCTGCTCACCACCTGGCCGGCTTCGAACAACGTGAAGCCGCAGTCGGCGGCCAGCTCGGCGACCGACCGTTCGCCATCGACCTTGCACAGCAGGGCCCACTCGTTGGGGCCGAGCTCTACCGCCTCCGGCGGGGCCTCGCCCGACGAGAGCACCGGCACGGCCGTTGTTCCGCCGATGATCGTGACGATGCTTTCCCAGGTCGTGCCCCGGTCCCGGAGGTCATCCAGGAGGGAGTCGACCGGGGTCGGCGGGGCGATGTCCTGTCGGGTCTTCTTGCCCTTGCGGAACTTCCAGGCCGCGACCGGCCAGCCCATCAGGTCGGCCAGAGCGTCCTTGAGGTGCTCGACGACGAACTGCTCCACGACCGCGAGGTCCACGTATCCCAGGTGGACCAGGAGCTCGCCCAAGCGCCAGCCCTGAAGCTCGGTCCGCTGGATTTCCAGGGCCTCGGCGAGCGCCTCGGGCGTCAGTGCTCCACTGGACATGAGGCGTACGCCGAGCATGGTCCGCCGGCCGGGGACGAACACGGAATAGACCTGGCCGTCCCGCAGGTAGACCTCGGCCTCGTCACCCTCCTGATCGCGCACGATCAGGCAGCCGGTCGCCGACTTCTCGGCGAGGTCGTGCAGCACTGACTCCACTGTGCCGGTGAGGAGGTCGCCTTGGGGCACGAGCTACCTCCTTCCCGAGGCCTAACGGGCGCGACGCGACGTACCCGCGACCAGATCCAGGGGGACACAGATCCAGGCCGCCGGGCTGCTATCTGGCATCGGCAGGAAGTGCCGCCGTGTTGAGGCACCACTTATGCCGCAGATCGGTCAACAGATCGCCTGGGCAGCCAGGCTCAGAACGCCCGGACATGACACCATGCGGGCATGAGCTCCGACCGGACGCTGATCACGGTCGCGCCGACGGGCGCGGAGACCGCGAAAGCGGACACACCCGGCCTCCCGGTCACGCTCGATGAGCTGGTGGCGGCAGCGCAGGCCTGTGAGCGTGCGGGAGCCGGCCTGGTGCACGTCCACATCCGCGACGGGCACGCTCGTCCCACGCTCGACGTCGCCCGGCTGCGCGACACCGTGACAGCTCTGCGCGAGCGCACCTCGCTCGTCGTCCAGCTCAGCACCGGCGGCGCGGTGACCGACCCCCTCGAGGACCGGCTCAGGGTGCTCGAAGCCGAGCCCGACTCCTGCTCTCTCACCTGCGGGACGGTCAACTTCGGTGACGAAGTTTTTGCCAACCCCTGGCCGTTCATGGTGGAGCTCTACGAGCGCACCCAGGCCCAGGAGGTCGTTCCGGAGTTCGAGCTGTTCGATTTGGGGCACGTGACCGCCCTGCATCGGCTGCTCGACACGTGCGGCGCGCCCTACGGTGGCCGGGTGCACTGCGACCTGGTCATGGGCGTTCCCGGCGGCATCCCCGGGACGGCAGCGGCGCTGATCGCGGCGGTCCAGGCGCTGCCCGCCGGTGCGACCTGGTCGGCCACCGGAGTCGGCCGTACGACGTTGCCGGTGGCGCTAGCCGCGCTCGCAGCCGGGGGTCACCTCCGGGTCGGCATGGAGGACACACTGACCTTCGCCAAGGGCCAGCCCGTCACGGACAACGCGCAGCTGGTCACGAGGGCTGGCGAGCTGGCCACCCTCGCCCAGCGGCCCCCCATGACAACGGCTGAGGCGCACGCCATGCTCAACGTCAAGGACCGCCGTCCGGCGCACGCCGCCGGCTGACCGCCACGCCATGGAGAGCTGATGACCGAACCGATGCAGGGCGGCCGACGCCGCATCGACCTCGTGCTGGCGGAGGACTTCCTCGCCGGCATCGACTCCGTCGACCTCAACGACGTACGCCGACGTCGGCGGGAGGCCGAGCAGGAGGACGCCGACCTGTCCTATGTCCGGCGGATGCTTCAGGGGCGGATGGACATCCTGCGTGCCGAGCTGTCCCGCCGCTCGGAGCCGGGAGGCAGCGATGAGAAGGTCGTCGACCACCTGTCCCGGATCCTGTCTGACGCCGGCCGGGCCGACCACGGGCTGGGTCGCTTCCTGACGGTCGAGCCGTCACGAGTGGACGAGCACCGACGGGCCGTCGAGCAGGTGATCTCTGATGTCGGCGTCTCCGACGTGGAAGGGCACTCCGACGACGAGGTCCGGGCGGCCTTGGAGCGGTTGGAGGAGTTCGAACGCGGTGTGTCCGAAACGCGGCAGCGGGTCCAGAAGGTGATGGACGCGCTGACCACGGAGGTCACCCGGCGCTACCGCACCGGTGCCGCCAACGTCGACGACCTGCTGGCGGAGCGCTGACCCTCGCCACTCGTCTGTGGGCGGACGGCGATCACTAGAGTGCGCGGCGTGACGGACGCTGCCGTACTGATCGAAGTGGTCCGGTCGGGCTTCGTCGAGTGCGTGCACCGCGGCTCGGTCGTCGCCCTCGATGCTGACGGCTCGGTCGCCTTCGCGCTCGGTGACCCGCCGCGGCCGATCCTGCCGCGATCCTCGAACAAGCCGATGCAAGCCGTGGCCATGCTGCGCGCCGGGCTCGACCTCAACGGGAAGCTGCTCGCCCTGGCCTGCGCGAGCCACTCCGGCGAACCGTTCCACCTCGATGGGGTGCGCGAGATCCTCGCCGGCGCCGGGCTGGACGAGTCGGCCCTGCAGACACCGCCCGACTACCCGGTGGACGAGATCGAGATGCTGGCCTACGTCGCTCGCGGCGGTCGGCCGTCGTCGGCGGCCATGAACTGCTCAGGCAAGCACGCGGCGATGCTCGCGACCTGCGTCCACAACGGGTGGCCGACCACGTCGTACCGAGATGTTGACCATCCCTTGCAGCGCGCTGTCCGCGCGGCCATCGAAGACCTCGCCACGGAGAAGGTCAGTGCGACCGGCGTCGACGGCTGCGGCGCGCCGGTGTTCGGGTTGACCCTGGCCGGGCTGGCGCGCGCCTTCCGCGCCATCGTGCTTGCTGGCGACGGGACCGCGGAGCAGCGGGTGGCCAGTGCGATCCGGTCGCACCCGCAGTGGCTCGGCGGGACGCGCCGCGACGTCACCCGGCTCATCGAGGGTGTTCCCGGACTGATCGCCAAGGATGGCGCCGAGGGTGTTTACGCCGCCGCTCTTCCCGATGGGCGCGCGGTGGCACTAAAGATCGACGACGGTGGGCAGCGGGCCCGGCCGCCCGTGATGGCTGCAGCGCTGGCTCGGCTCGGTGTCGATGCGCCGGTGCTGGCCGAGTTGAGCTCCACCCCGCTGCTCGGTGGGGGCGTGCCGGTGGGCGACGTGCGCTTCGCGGGCTGGTGACCTCAGCCGCTGGCCACGGGTGCTTGCTGTCATCGACCTTCTGGGGTGCGTCACTCTGGCCGCTTCCCTGTTCACAGAAGGTATTTCCGGGTGAGTTAGGTCACCCGGAAAGTTGCTATCTGGATGCTTGCTGCAGTTAGCAAGCGGGGTAGGATGCAGGACGTGGCAACACTGAAGGTCGGTTCCCTCGGGGACTACATCCGCGACCAGCGCAAGAGCGCGCAGTACTCACTGCGCCAGCTGGCCGCCGCTGCCGGTGTCTCCAACCCGTACCTGAGCCAGATCGAGCGCGGCCTCAAGAAACCCAGCGCGGACATCCTTCAGCAGATCGCGAAGGCACTGCGGATCTCGGCGGAGACGCTCTACGTGCACGCCGGGTTCCTAGAGGACCGCGGGGCCAGCAGTGACGTGGTGGCCGCGATCCTGTCCGATCCGACCATCGGCGAACGGCACAAGCGGGTGCTCATCGACATCTACGAGTCATTCCGCTCGGGCGCCGTCCCGGAGGTCGTCGTCAAGCCCGTGGCGACCAAGCCCTCGACCAGCAAGCGCACGACCGCCAAACGCCCGAGTGCCAAGCGCCTG
>JBDUAP010000117.1:0-7826 GCA_040004585.1 Sporichthyaceae bacterium | reverse complement strand
ACAGGTAGGGCTCGATGCGGTCGGGGTAGGCGAGTGCGAGCTGGGCGAGTGCTTGTTTCCAGTTGGTGGTGATCTGGCCTTCGACCAGCCGGCCGGAGGCTTTGCGTTGGGTGGAGGGGCGGCCGCGTTCTTTCTCAACCGCAACTGGTTGGCGGCCTGGGTGCGGGACTTGGTCGCGCCGCGTTGGACGATCTTCAGAAGCCGTAGTGCCTCGACCGGCCCGTCGTGAGTCTTCGGGGTCGCCGAGGCCTGACCGGACAGCACGGCTCGGGCCGCGGCGATCGCGTCGATGACATCGGACTTGCCGTGCCGGCGGCGGACCTGCCGGTTCGGCGGGACACCTCGATGACCTGCACGTCGTTCTGGGTCAGATGCCGCGCCAGCGCACTCCCGTAGCTGCCGGTCCCCTCGACCCCGACTGCGTGCAGCGGTCCGAACGAGCCAAGCCAGCCGAGCAGCTGCCGATAGCCGGCCGCGGTCGTCGGGAAACTCTGGGTCCCCAGAACCCCTCCAAGGTGATCAACCGCTGCCGCAACGTGGAGGTCCAGGTGCGTGCCGACGCCGCCCGTGACGCAACCGGGTTCAGGTGTCATCGTGGTCATGTCCGCTCTTCTCGTCGCAGGGTAAGGGCGGGCACGGCGCGGTCGACGTCGGACAGAACAGGGACAGGCCTGTTGCTGCAGGCTCCTACTAGGTCACTCCGTCGATGCCCGTGCCAGGTGGTCTCCCGCCCGGTCGACGAATCGGCTACAAGGCAGCCCCTAGGCGCCGGTCACTATTGGAGTCAGGCCGGGCGGGAGAACTCCGCCATTGAACATCCCTGTCACTATGTGTGAGCCGTCACGTGCAGGAGCGAAGACTGAGAATCAGTTGCGGCTGGTGAGCGGGATCACCGTGGCGCTGCGCCAGGCCACGTGCAGCGCGCGCTGGATGTCGCCGACCTCGACCACCGTCATCCCGACAGGCACCACGCCGGGGTCGCGCGGCACTAGCGCGGTGGTGAAGCCCAGCCGTGCTGCCTCAGCCAACCGGCTGGCAACACCGGTGACCGGCCGGATCTCGCCGGCCAACCCGACCTCCCCGATAGCTATCAGCCCTGAGGCGAGTGCGTGGTCCTTGGCGGCGCTTGCGACCGTGAGGGCCAGCGCGAGGTCGGTGGCCGGCTCGACCAGCCTCATGCCGCCGACAGTCGCGGCGTAGACGTCACGGTTGTGCAGCGAGATCTCGGCGCGGCGTTCGAGAACGGCGAGCACCATAGCGACGCGGCTCGAGTCGAGGCCACTCGTCGTACGCCGTGGATTGGCCAACGGGGACGGGGCGACGAGTGCCTGCATCTCGGCGACGAGCGGCCGCCGGCCTTCGACGGTCACGGTGACGCACGTCCCCGGGACGGCATCGTCACGACGGGACAGGAACAACCCGCTTGGGTCGGGTAGCCCGACGATCCCGGCCTCGGACAGCTCGAAGCAGCCGACCTCGTCGGAGGGGCCGTAGCGGTTCTTGATGCCGCGCACCATGCGCAGCCGGGACTGGCGGTCACCCTCGAAGTGCAGGACGACATCGACGATGTGCTCCAGAACACGCGGGCCGGCGATCGAGCCGTCCTTCGTGACGTGCCCGACCAGGACGACCGCGATCCCGCGTTCCTTCGCGACCCGGATCAACGCGGCTGCGACCTCGCGGACCTGGCTCACGTTGCCCGGTGCGCCGTCGACCTGGGCGCTCGCGATGGTCTGCACCGAGTCGACGACGAGCAGGTCGGGGCGGACCTCATCGACATGACCGAGCACGGCAGCAAGGTCGGTCTCGGCCGCGAGGTAGAGACCGTCACGGACCGCGTCGATGCGCTCGGCGCGCAGCCGCACCTGCGCGGCTGACTCCTCACCCGTGACGTAGAGCGCCCGCCCGGACTCGGCGAAGCGGGCCGCGACGTCGAGCAGCAGCGTCGACTTGCCCACCCCAGGCTCGCCGGCGAGCAGCACCACGGCACCGGGGACCAGCCCACCACCGAGCACCCGGTCGAGCTCGTCGACTCCCGACGACCGGCTGGAGCTGGTCGTCATGTCGACCGAGCCGATGGGCTGGGCCGCCGCACTGACAGGGCCGGCCGACGTCGTACGCACAACCGGCGCCGCGGTGTCTTCCACCGTGCCCCAGGCCTGGCACTCGCCGCAGCGCCCGACCCACTTGGCCGCGTGCCAGCCGCATTCGGCGCATCGGTAGGCGGGACGATCGCGCACTGCTGACTTGGCCATGGTCGCGAGGCTAGATGCCGGTGCCGACAGCACGTCGGCACCACGCGGGGCGGTCGGCGTCCGGGCTCAGGGGCGCCGGAAGGACTCCTCGGCCAGGCCCTCCTGGAGGAAGCTCTCGCCGAGCACCGCCACCATCGGCTCCACCTGGCTGACCTGGGCTCGGATGGCGCGCAGCTTGGTCTCGAGCACCTCGCCGTCGAACACGGCGTGGATCACCAGTTCGTCGACCGGGGTGCACGGAGGCTCGGCGCCCATGAACGCTCCGACCTTGTCCAGGCCCGGGCGGAACCGCTGCAGCCATTCCGGGGTGTTCGTCGCGTAGGCCAGCAGCGCGTCCGGCGCCGCCTCCGCGTGCGCCGCCGTGGTCCAACGGCTCACGCTGATGTGATCGGGGTGCCCGGTCATGCCGTCCGGCCCGAACGTCAACACCGTGTCGGGACGGACGCCTTCCATCACCCGGGTCAGCACGTTGACTGCCTGGCCGTCGTTGATCTCGGAGCAGTGCCCGTCGGGGTAGTCCAGCCATTGGTGCTCGGTGACCCCGAGCGTCGCGAGTGCGTGCTCCATCTCGGTGGTGCGTACGGCGGCAAGCGGCGGGCCGGGCGGCCAGCGCTTCTCGTCGGGGGAGCCCAGCTCGCCCCGGGTGGCGGTCACACAGACGACGCGCGAGCCATTGCGCACGGCTCGGGCCATCAGCCCGCCGCAGAGATAGGTCTCGTCGTCGGGGTGAGCCCAGACTCCGAGGATGGTGCCCAACTCGTCGGCCACGCCTAGGAAACTAGACCTGTCGCGACCGGGACGCACCTTTCGGCGGGTCAGCGGGATGCGGAGCAGGCCGGCGCCTGGCTGCCATCCGCTCGACGCAGTGCCGCTCGAGCTCGTCGTAGGCCTTCTGGCCCATCAGCTCCACCAGCTCGGCCCGCAGCGAGACGTAAACGGGTTCGCGGGCGACGTGCGCCTCGGTGTTCGCGGTGCAGTACCAGTCCAGGTCGTGCCCGCCCGGCCCCCACCCGCGCCGGTCGTACTCCGCGATCGTCACGATCAGCTTCTCGCTGTCGTCGGGGCGCGCGACCCGGTCGTAGGTCCGCCGGATCGGCAGCTGCCAGCAGACGTCGGGCTTGGTCTCCAGCGGGTGCATGCCCTCCCGCAGCGCCAGCCCATGCAGGGCGCAGCCTTCACCGCCGGGGAAGCCGGGCCGGTTCGCGAAGACGCAGGCGCCGTCGACGACCTTCGTCTTTCGGTCGCCGTCCTCGTCTTTCTCGATCCACTTGGAGCCGTAGCGCTCCCAGGTCTCTGGCGTGAGCTGCTTCACGAAGCCCTTGACGCGCTTCTCGTCGTCCTTGTCGGAGAAGTGCGCACCGAGGGTGCAGCAGCCGACTCCCGGGGGCTGGTCGTTGTAGATCCCTTGGCAGCCGTTGCCGAAGATGCACGTCCAGCTCGACGTCAGCCAGGTCAGGTCGCAGCGGAAGGCCTGCTCGTCGTCGGCCGGGTCGTCGAACTCGACCCACATGCGGGGAAAGTCAAGGCTCACTTCTGGCACCTGCTTACCCTAAGCCGCAAGGAGGGGCCACGCAGCGTTGACACCAGATAATCCGACACGTCGGTCATATGGTTGTCGGCATGAACGCGGTCGTGCGGGTTCCCCGGGCGAAGGTCGCCCTGTCGACCGCGTCGTGCTACCCGGAGTCCTGCACCACGGCATTCGAGATGGCGGCCGACCTCGGCTTCGACGGTGTCGAGGTGATGGTGTGGACCGACCCCGTCAGCCAGGATCCCGAGGCCCTGCGCGGTCTCTCGGACCGCTTCGCCATGCCGATCCTCGCGATTCACGCTCCCTGCCTGCTGCTGACACAGCGGGTGTGGAGCACCGACCCGTGGGCCAAGCTGCTGCGCGCGAAGGAGGCATCCGAGCGGGTCGGGGCATCGACTGTCGTCGTGCACCCGCCGTTCCTGTGGCAGCGCGAGTACGCCAAGGGCTTCGCCGAAGGGCTGGCCCGGATGCAGGACGAGACAGATGTCGTCTTCGCCGTCGAGAACATGTTCCCGTGGCGGGCCCGCGGTCGGGAGATCGCGGCCTACCTGCCGCACTGGGACCCGGTCGAGCTCGGCTACCCCTCCGTGACGCTGGACCTGTCGCACACCGCCGTCTCCGGGATCGACGCGGTCGCTTCGATGGACGCCCTCGGCGACCGGCTCGCCCACGTGCACCTGGCCGACGGCCTCGGGTCCAACAAGGACGAGCACCTCGTGCCCGGCCGCGGTGCCCAGCCGTGCGCCGAGGTGCTCGAGCGCCTGGCCGTCGACGGTTTCGACCGCACCGTGGTGCTGGAGATCAACACCCGCCGAGCTGCGAACCGCGACCAGCGCGAGGCGGATCTTGCCGAGGGGCTCGCCTTCGCCCGCCTCAACCTGGCGTCACCCGCCGTACGCGACGGCGCAAGCTGAGCAGAGGTGAGTTTGCGATGAGCCGCACGACCTTCGACCACGTCGCCATGGAGTACGACGCGGCGCGTCCCGATTACCCCGCAAGCCTGTACGACGTGCTGGAGTCAGCGCTCGGGCAGCCGCTGCTGCGGGCGGACGTGCTCGACGTGGGAGCCGGAACCGGCATCGCGACCCGTGCCCTGGCCGGGCGCGGAGCCCGGGTCGTGGCCATCGACCCGGGTCCGGTGGTGCTTCGCATGTTGCGGGATCGGTCGACCTCGCGGGTCCGCCCGGTGCTCGGCGACGGCAACGACCTGCCGCTGCGGGACGCAAGCGTGGACCTGATCACCTATGCGCAGTCCTGGCACTGGACCGACCCGGTGCGCTCGGTCCCGGAGGCGGCGCGGGTGCTGCACGACCGCGGGGTGCTTGCGGTCTGGTGGAACTTCCTGGTGGCCGACGGCCAACCGTGGTTCGAGGACTACACAGCGCGAAACGAGGCGAGTACGCCGACCTACCACCGCAGCCATCGTGGCGTGGACTTCGGCGTGCCCATGCGGGAGAGCGGGCTGTTCGGCTGGGTCCGGCCCGTCGAGATCCCCTGGCAGCGGACGGTTTCGGTGGACGACTTCGTCACGGACCAGAGCAGCCACTCGCACGTGGCAGCCCAGCCCGCCGACCAGCGGGCCGGGCTGTTGGGGGAGTTGCGCTCCGGCCTCCTGGACTCGTTCCCTGGCGGAGTCGCGGAGCTCCCCTACGTGACCCGGATCTGGGTGTGCCGACGGTGAGTGGGGAGCAACGGTGCCGCGACGGGGTCTTGTGTCTCGCATCAGGCTGAGGTAGAACGTCCCGGGTTGGTTTACCCCAATCATCCCCCTTCGCGGCCCCATCTGGGTCGCGTTCTTTTCTGGACTTTCCTCGGAAGGAAACCCATGCGACTGCGCAGCATGTTGGCCCTGGGCGCGGCGACGGCCACCGCCGTCTCCCTGCTCGGTGTGCCGGCCGGAGCCCAGGCGGCGCCCACCTCTAACGCCGCAAAGCCTGGCCGTAGCGACATCCGCGAGATCCCGTCGGACCGGGAGTACAGGCTCGCACCCGACCTTCAGCGGGCGCAGCAGAGAAGGTCGGCTGCCCGCTCTCTCCAGGCCGCCGGCGCGACGCCTGCGGTCGGCACCGTCCGGCGGTGGATCGCGCTGGACGACTTCAACGGTCGGCTCTACCGGAAGAACTACACGCTGCGCGGAGTGGGCAACAAGGTCGAGGTGTGGGTCGCCAGCGACTCCGACGACACCTCGACCGGCACCGCTTTCCCCGCGGGTGACTGCCGCAACAACACCCCGAACAGCACCGATGTCACGGACGCCCAGGTGACCGACCTGGTCAACGAGTTCGACACCAACATGTTCCCGAAAGAGTCGGCCGCGTTCAGCGTCGCGCCAGACCGCGATGGCAGCAACGCCCTCATCACCGGCGACTACTCCGGCGGCGGCGACAAGATCGTCACGCTGGTCGACAACGTCAGGGACGACAACTTCTATGACTTCCCGGCCGCGCCGACCTACATCGCCGGTTTCTTCTCCTCGCAGTTCAACGACCTGGTCGACCGCAACGTGATGACCATCGATGCGTTCGACTGGCTGCACCGCACCGGCGCGAACCCGGTCAACGCGCCGACCGCCGACCTGTGCAGCAGCCGACCGGCGCGTGCACGCCTCTATGAGGGTGTCTTCGCCCACGAGTACCAGCACCTGCTGCACAGCTACACGGACCCGGCCGAAGGCAACTTCGTCAACGAGGGCCTCTCCGACTTCGCCATCTCGTTGGTGGGCTACGGCAACACCCTCGCCACGGTGTCCGAGAAGGGTGCCGAGAGCCACATCTACTGCTTCCAGGGCTTCGGCACCGTCGCCTCGCCGTTCAACCCCAACCCCAGGGACTGCGGCGGGCCGCAGAACTCCCTGACCTTGTGGGGTGACGAGGGCTCGGGCAACGAGATCCTCGCCGACTACGGCAACAGCTGGTCGTTCATGCTGTTCTTGTTCGACCGTTACGGCATCGGCTTCATGTCGGCGCTGCACCGCGACGGCGACGCGCAGGGTCTGGCCAGCGTGCAGGCCCAGCTCGACGCGTTCGCCCCGGGCACCAAGCTCTACGACGTCGTGCACGACTTCCAGACCATGAACCTGCTGGACCGGGCGCTGCAACCTGGCGGAACGCTCGACGGCTACCCCGTCAGCAAGGTGACGACGGCGAGCCTCAATGCGGCCGTCAACCTGGTCAACCCGGCCTCCTACGCGAAGCCGGGGGCGGCTCCCAACGGCGCCGACTACGTTCAACTCCGTAAGCGCGGCAAGGTCATTCCCGGTAAGGAACTCGAAAGATTGACCTTCAAGGGTGCGCAGACCCTGGCACCGCAGCCGCTGAAGTGGACCGTCGTCAACAACGCACCCGGTCGTGAGGGCAACCCGACGCTGTGGTCGGGCAACGAGTCCAACCTCGACTCGGCAGCAGTCACCCAGGTGACGGTGCCGGCGGGGAACCCGACGCTCACCTTCACCGAGCGCCATCTGGCCGAGGAGGGTTACGACTACGCCTACACCGCGGTGTCCACGGACGGCGGCGAGACCTACACACCGCTGGCCAACGCCAACACGGTTGCCGGACCCTACGGCCCGGCCCTGAACGGGGACTCTGCGACGTTCGCAACGCAGACGTTCGACCTGACGCCGTACGCGGGCCAGAGCATCCTGCTCGAGTTCCGCTACGTCAGTGACGGTGGCGTGAATGACGGAGGCTGGTACGTCGACGACGTGAACGTTGGCGGCACGCTGGTCAGCGACGGCTCGAGCGTCTCGCCGTTCAAGTCGCCGACCCAGGTCAACCCGGTCGAGGTCGCGAACTGGAACGTCCGGCTGGTTGGGCTCGATGCGAACAACCACCGGGCCGTCATCCGGACGTTCGATGGGGCTACCTCGTTCAGCCTGAGCAAGCAGCAGCTCAAGCCGTTCAAGAAGTTCCCGACCGTCATCGCCGTGGTTAGCTACGACGAGCCGAGCGAGCAGGTGCAGCAGTACGCGCCGTACACGCTCACGGCCAACAAGGTCGTGCAGCTGGGCGGCTGAACGAACAGCAATGACGAGAAGGGCG
>JBDUAP010000116.1:0-7838 GCA_040004585.1 Sporichthyaceae bacterium | reverse complement strand
CGCGATGCTCAACAACTCGCCGACCTCGCACTCCAACGGCGAGTGGCGCTACGACTACCTCGCCTCCGCGCTGAGGGAAAACCCGGTGACCTGCTTCCGGACCACGGCCGACGTGGTCGGCGCGGGAAAGGTCAGCGACAACGTCGTCGGCTCCCAGGTGAGTTGCGAGCCGACCGGCTACCTGCAGCTCGGGGTGAACGGCGACAGCGACACCCACGGGACCCTCGACGTCACGCCCTCCTCGAGCGCCTCCGACTGCTGAGAGGGTCCGGCCCGTCCTGCGGCGCCTGCTCGGCCTGCTCGTCGCGCGCCGACGAGTCGACGGTGCGCTCGGCATCGGCGAGCAGGGCCGCCACGGTGAAGGCCAGCGAGACGTACGCCGAGGCGCGCCGGCGTCGTGGAGCCACCATCACCAGACGCCGCGACCCGATGCCGACCAGAGCGACCACCTCGCCGCCTCCCAGGATGATGTCTCCGTCGAGGTCTCCCCAGCCGGCCCCGCCGGCGAGCGCCCCGGTGCCGCTCGCCAGCCGCTCTGCCACCTCAGCGGCCGGGACGGGTGGCACCACGACACAGACGCGCTCCAGCCGGTCCCCTTCGCACAGCAGCCCGAGCTCGGTGTGCAGCCCGCGGCCCGAGCCGAGGACCACCATGATGAAGCGCGCGGTGTCCATCTCCCGCTGCACCGCGGTGACCCAGTCGTCGCCGACGACCAGGTCCCTGGCCGCGCCGAGCTCGGTCTGCTCGGTGCCGGGGCGGGCGATGGCCACCACCGGGCCGACCCTCTCGAAGCCGCGCAGCAGGACGTCCTCGAAGCTTTCGAACGGCCACGGCAGCCACCGTTCGAGCCCGTCGCGGGCTCGGCGTTCGGACCGCACCCGCAGCCGGTCGTCCTCGAAGGACCGCAGGTAGAGCACCTCGGGGGCACCCGCGTGCCGCAGCCGCACTCGCAGCGCAGCGGCCCGCGCAGCGCGCAGCCGCCGCGCCGCCAGCGTGACCAGGACCAGCCCCGGCAGCGCCAGCGCCTTCATCCGCAACTGGGTGCTCAGGTCGAGCGCGCCGTTGCTGCCGAGGAACAGCGCGACCGATGCCGCCGCCACCACGACGAAGCCGACGAGGAAGGTTATCCACCGCAGGCCGAGGACCCCGCCCCCTACCTGGACCTGGGTGGCCCGCCGCCGGTGCAGCGCCAGCAGACCGGTCGCGGCGGCGACGGCGGCGAGGGCGAGCAGCACCCGACGGTCCTCGATGGGCGACTGAGGCCACGAGACGAGAGCGTGCAGCAGCCCCAGCACAAGGGCGACGTAGAGCACCCGCCGCAGCCACCGCGCTGCCAGCGACCCCTCGGCCCACTTCATCGCCAGGACGAGCACCAACGCAAGGACACCCGCCCACACCAGCGAGCCCGGCCACAACGACGACGTCATCGCCGGCAGGGCGACGACAGCGAGCTGCACCGTTCGCAGGAAGCCGCTGCCCGAGGGAAGCCGCCACGGCTTCAAGGCCACCAGCTCCACGCCGGGCGTCAGCTCGACCGGCAGCCCGATCTCGGCCCGCCGGGTCCGAGCCTGCGCCCTGGCCCGCAGATCCGGGCTGCGTCCGAGGAAGACCACCGCGATCCCCGCGTACAGCAGGAGCAACGGCAGCACGATCAGGGCCGCCGCGACGACGGCCGCGCCGAGCAGGATCGCGATGGCGATCACCGGAAGCACCGCTCCGGCGGTCAGGGACGCGGCCCGCTGCAGGGTCACCGACCGGTGGATCGAGCGCTCCCGATCGGTCAGCACCGACGGCGTGGCGCCGTCACCCGCGCCCGGCGTAACGATGAGCGCCACCGCCACGCGCTCACCCTCCAGCCAGGTCCGTGCCTGCTCACCGCCCCGCGCGCGTTGCTGCAGGGACGCGGCGACCCGACGCGGGTCATCGCTCACCGTGACCACCACGACGACCAGGCGGCCGTTGCTCTCCCGCCATGCGGTGCTGGCCACCTCGTCCGCCGAGCGCTCGCCCATCCGCTGCCAGCGGTCGTGCGCCGCCGAGAACCGGGCGCTGCTCGCCGGGTCGTCGTGACCGAGGTCGCTGTGGCGCAGCACGAGGGGGTAGGGCACGAGCTGCTCGGCGCGGACGACGCCGGCGTCGGCACGGTAGAGCCGGTCGATCTCGTGGACGGCGACCGCCGACATCAGCACGGCCGGGACAAGCATGACGACCGGCAGCAACCAACCCACGGCACTGAGCCCGCTCGGTCGCGTGAGCTGCAGGCCCTGAGACGTCGAGGCTTGCGTCGCCATGGCCATCGGTCCTTCCCGGCGGCCAGTCAACCACCGCCGAGCTGCCCCGGGCTTCCCAAACGACACGACGAAACGATTGGATCGAGCACCGCCGACCGCTGTAAGGGGACACATGGGTCACGTGACGTTCGTGCACGGCATCGGCAACAAGCCGCCAGCCGACGCTCTGCTCGAGCAGTGGCGGGTGGCCCTGCTCGACGACGACGGTGTCGACCTGGACGCGCTCGGCGCGACGTCGACGATGGTCTATTGGGCGGACCTTCTCTACCCGAGCCCTGCTCCGGTCGTCGCGGCGCACGAGTCGACCATGCTCGAGCTCGAGCAGTCGGTGGACAGCGGCGACGCCGACCTCACCTGGCTGCTCGACGTACCGCCCGAGGAACGAGCCTTCGTCGAGCGGCTCGGGCAGCAGGTCGGTCTGGCCGCCGTGACCCCGGGGCCCTCCGACCTCGCGGACCCGATCGTGCCGGCGTCACCGCTGGAGGCGGTGCCGCTGCCGCCGTGGCTCAAGCGCCGTCTCATGCGGGTGTTCCTGCGCGACGTGCACCACTACATCTACGACGCGACGTTCAGCCCGCGCCCCGGCGAGAGTCACCGGATCCGTCGCGAGGTCAGGGCCCGCGCCCTGGACGCCCTGCATGCCGGCTCAGACCGTCCCGCGCCACACGTCGTGATCGGCCACAGCCTCGGCAGCGTCGTCGCGTACGACGTGCTCACCGACCGTCCCGACACCCCAAGCGTGGACGCTCTGATCACCGTCGGGAGCCCGCTTGGCATCTCCGAGGTCCAGTCCGGGCTCACCCCGCCCTGGACGCGCGACGCCGGCTGGCCCGAGGAGCGGCTCGGCGACGGTTCCTGGGCGAACATCGGCGACCCGCTGGACCCTGTCTGCGGGTTCGACCGCAAGATTGCCGACGACTTCCGGCGGGCCGGTGCGGTGCGGGTCCACGATGTCGGTGTGCTCAACGAGGGGTCCTGGCGCCACAGCATCGGCAAGTACCTCGGCCAGCCGGCCTTGCGCAAGATCCTTCTGGATGCCCTGCGATGACCTGGGAGGACGACTTCGCGACGGCAGCGAGCCGGTTCGACTGGCAGCGGGTCGCAGAGCTCGCCGATGCGTATGTCCGGTTCCTGCGCAGCTCATCGGCCGCCGTGTCTGCGCCGCAGGCCAAGTCGGTGCTGGCCCTGCTCCGCGAGAACCGGCGCTACAACGAGCTGTTGCGGGTGGCCGATGCCTTGCTCGGGCACGGCGTCGAGGACGCGGCGGTGAAACGCCAGTTCGCTCAGGCGCTGGTCGACCGCGACAGCCCGGCGGCTTCGCTGCTGCTCTTCCGCAGCCTGGTGGAGGACCCGCTCGTCAACGAGAGGGAGCGGGTGGAGGCCCTCGGGGGGATGGGGCGCTGCTTCAAGCAGATGTACGTGCTCAACACCGGGGGGGCGCTGCGGTCGCGCTACCTGCAGCTCGGCCTGGCGGCCTACCGGGATGCCTACGACAAGGACCACGACCGGGTCTGGCACGGCATCAACGTGGTCGCCCTGCTGGCTCGTGCCGACCGGGAGGGGATCGGCCTCGCCGACGTGGCAGAGCCCGGCCCGGCTTCCCGCCGTCTCGCCGAGGAGTTGCTCGACACGATCAACTCGATGCCGGAGCCCGGCGCGTGGGAGTTGGCGACCGCCAGCGAGGCCTGCCTGGCGTTGGGACGCGACGACGAGGCCATGGAGTGGACCTCGAGGTTCGCGGGGGACCGCGACGCTGACCCGTTCAAGATCGCGGCGGTGCTCCGGCAGCTGCTCGAAGTGTGGCAGCTGGACGCCTCGGTGCCGCCCGGCAGCACCCTGCTGCCCGTGCTGCGCTCTGCCCTGCTCGAGCAGAACGGCGGTGGGGTGGTCGTGCCGGCGCAGGACCTGCAGCACGAGGACGGAAGCGGCGGCGGCCTGGAGAAAGTGCTCGGGACGGTGCGGTTCCGGTCGCTGACCTGGTTCCGCACCGGTCTCGAGCGGTGCCGCGCGGTGGTCAGGCTGGAGAACGTCAACGAGGACGGCATCGGCACCGGGTTCGTGGTCGACGGTGCCTCGCTGCATGCTGGGTTGCCCAGCCGGGTGGTGGTGACCAACGGACACGTCGTACCCGAGGGAATCGATCCGCGAGACTGCGTCGTGGTCTTCCACGGCCTCGAGGACGGCGGCGGGCAGCAGCAGCGGCACCGCGTCGTGCGGCGCTGGTGGTACGAGCCCTCGGCCACCCCCGGCCTGGACACCACCTTGCTCGAGATCGACGACTGCCCGGCGGCTGTCACGCCCGTGCCGCTCGCGTCGACTCTGCCCAACCTGGGCGCTGCCGACCCGCCCCGCGCCTACCTGATCGGTCATCCGCGGGGGCTCGCTCAGCCGCAGTTCACCTTGCAGGACAACGTGCTGCTCGACTACGACGACATCCGCCTGCACTATCGCTCGCCCACGGAGCCCGGAAGCTCCGGCAGCCCGGTGTTCGACAGCCAGTGGCAGCTGATCGGCCTGCATCACGCGGGTGGCTTCGACATGCCCCGGCTGCACAATAAGGGCGGCACCCACGCCGCCAACGAGGGGATCTCGGCTCACGCCATCGTGGCCGGCCTGAGTGCGCGACCACCGTCGCCCGAGGACGTGTCGACGTGACGGACGGACCGGTCGGCACGCCCGGCCCGTCCTGGTCGATGGCGCTGATCCGGGTCGGTCCCGACTCCGCTGACCTCGCCGGGCTGTTGCGGGATAATGGGGTGCCCTCGTCGCTGCCCGTCGTGGTCCTTGTCGGTGGCGCCAGCGGGCTGGCCGAGGCAGAGAGCGCCCGGTGCGACCGGCTGATCCGGTCCTGCGTGATTCCGGTGGTCGAGCGGCTCGGCGCCTGCCTCGTCGACGGGGGGACCGACTCCGGGATCATCGCCCTGGCGGGGCTGGCCCGTCGCGACGCGCGCGCGTTGGCGCCTCACGTCGGGGTCGTCGCTGCGGGCACGGTGCGGCTGCCGGGCGAGGTCGATGACGGGCGCATCGGTCTCGAGCCGCACCACAGCCACGTCGTCGTGGTGCCCGGCGACGACTGGGGCGACGAGGTGCCCTGGCTGGCCGCGGTGGCGACGGTGGTGGCCGGAGACCGGCCCTCGGTCACCGTCCTCGCCAACGGCGGTGACGTCGCGTACGACGACGTACGTCACTCGCTCGCGGCGGGCCGACCCGTGCTCGTGCTCAGCGGGACCGGCCGGGCAGCCGACGCGATTGCCGCCGCGCAGGCGGGAAGTCCGGCGGACGAACGTGCGAAAGAGGTCGCCGCCTCGCCGCTGGTCACCTCGGTGGCCTTCGACGTCGATGCGGTGACCGCGGCCATCGACCTGGCGTTGCGAAGGCGGCTGGCATGACAAACCGACCATCCTGACCGTCGATGACGACCCGATGGTGTCCCGGGCGACGCCCATGTGCATGCAGGCGACCCGGCCAGCGCCGCGCGGTGCGGGTTCTGGCTGTCGATGGCTCTCATCCTGCGCGGTGACATGGCCCGTGGGGCGGCTGGGTGGCGCGGTCCCAGCGCCTCGTCGACGAGGGGCAGCTCGACTGCGCCGAACGCGGGCTCCTGCTGCTGCCGCTGGGTTCGCCACCCTGTTCCCACGTTTCTCCTTGGTCGCCGAGATTGGAGAAAGATCGGCCTGAGACGTTGTCGAATTGGGATTGGCTCGTTCGTCTGATGGGAGTCCGACTCTGGGTGACCGTCCGTGGTGGCGCTGTCACAGAGGTACCGGAGCGGTCCTGCTGTGACATGCGACCACTTGCCGTTACGGGCGAAGAGTCACATAGTGCTGTTGCACTCGGCGACTCGCGCGTCAGATCACGAGGGGGATCTTCGCGAGCGAGCCGCTCCTTGTCGGTCCATCGACTCTTGGAGGCGCCATGCATCGCTCTCGTCTGATCGGGGCCCTTGCGGTCGTCGTGCTGGGGCTTGCTCCCGGCGTGATGGCGCAGACTTCGGCCAACGCCGTGCTTTCCGACTCTTCGGACGTGCTGGTCAGCAATGGCAGTCTGCGTGGGCCGTTCGCTGCTAACAAGCAGAACGAACCCGCCGTGGCGATCGACGCCAACAACCCGACCGTCCTCGCCGCGGGCTCCAACGAGGAGATCGACATGGAAGCCTGCAACGCCGGGACGGACAACACATGCCCGTTCACAGACAAGGTCGGAGTCTCCGGCATCTACTTCTCGTTCGATTCGGGCAGCACATGGACCCAACCGACCTACCAGGGCCTGACCGGACGCGGCTGCACCGGTGTACCGGGTGACGCGGACCCGCCGTGTGAGGCGAAGCCCGGGCCGATCGGGACGCTGCCGAACTACGCCGAGAACAACCTCGTCTCCGACGGCGACCCGGCGCTGGCCTTCGGCCCGAAGCCGAACGGTCACGGCGGGTTCACCTACGCGAACGGTTCACGGCTCTACTACGCCAACCTCACGTCGGGCCTGTCGGGAGCTGCAGCTCCGTTCAAGGGCTTCGAGGCGATCGCGGTCTCGCACACAGATAACCCGCAGGCCGCCGCGGCGGGAGACGAAGCGGCCTGGAGCGCGCCGGTCATCGCCAGCAAGCAGAACGCGGCGCTGTTCTCGGACAAGGAGCAGATCTGGGCCGACAACGCCCGGTCGAGCGCCCACTTCGGCAACGCCTACGTCTGCTACTCCGGCTTCCGGTCCGGGCCGGGCGCGTCGCAGCCGCTCTTCGTTCTTACGTCGCGGGACGGCGGCAACACCTGGGTGCAGAAGCAGGTCACCCCTGCCACGAACAACACGAGTAGCCCGCAAGGCTTTGGCCGCAGCGGCTGCACGGTCCGCACCGACTCGAGGGGCGTGGTCTACGTGTTCGACTACGCGTTCCCGTTCGGCGCTCCCGGCCTCGGCAAGATCCAGATGATCAAGTCCTTCGACGGCGGCAGCACGTGGACGCGTCCACGGACCGTCGCGACCGCCTACGACACCTGTACCGAGTTCGAGGCTTCGATCGGTCGCTGCGTGATGGACGGCGTTGGGGGGGCCCGCTCGGACCTGTCGGCATCGCCCTCGGTGGACATCGCCAACGGCGCCCCGTTGGGCACCGACGCGACCAACCGCATCGTGATGAGCTGGGTCGACGGTAAGAAGCTGAACGAGGAGCAGGTGAAGTTCAACTTCTCCGACAACGGCGGGACCACCTGGTCTGATCCGGCGTCGATCCAGCTTGCCGGTCACCGCGGCTACTACTCCGCCCCAGCCATATCTCCCGACGGGAAGGAGGTCTGGGTCGTCTACAACGCATGGCTGGAGCCGTTCAAGACCAGCGCGGTCGGTCCGACCAACGACCGTCCCCTCGTGGGGGTGATGCTGCACGCGGACTCAAGTGCCAGTGGCGTCGGAGCCTTCTCCCTGGTGCACCAAGGGGCCTCGGGTGACGCGCGGGGATCCAGCCAGAACAACCTCGCGGCGGAGTTCCTGGGTGACTACGTCTACGCGGCAGCTTCGCGCACGTACGGTGCGGCAGTGTGGAACGACGTACGGAAC
>JBDUAP010000115.1:0-7848 GCA_040004585.1 Sporichthyaceae bacterium | reverse complement strand
CCGCCGAAGTCGACCTCCAGGCGGCCGCCGCTGATGACGTAGCCCTGCGCGAACCCTCTGGCCCCGGTGCGCTCACCGACCTCCTGGTTCAGGCTGAACGTGCTGCCCGGCAACAGAAGCGTGTTGTCCATCAGGTCGGCTGCGCGGTGGATGTTGGTCAGCCGCGGCGGGAAGTTCGACGGATAGAAGGTCGTGAACTCGCTGACCATTTCGGTGATTCCCAGTGCCTTGGCCTGGGCGGTGCTCAACCGGGGAACGCCCGGCTTCAGCGACAGGCTGGCAGTGCGGGCGTCCCCCGTCAGGGTCAGCGCCGGAAGCACCGCGATGCTCAGCTGCTGGGGGTCGACCGTGCTGCCCCGCCGGGCGGGCACGACCTTCGGGCGTCCGCCGGAGATGCGGAACGTCGCGTCCTTGGCCCTGCGCTCGAACGGCGCGAGGTCCTCGCCGAGACTCGCCTTGAGCTTCGCGCCGTCAAGCACCGGCTCCAGCCGATGAGCGTCGTTGGGCACCATCGACAGGGCCGGCCCGATGACATCGGCCGGTAGGGTCAACGGCTTGCCGGCCACGATGAGTGCCACCGAACCGGACATCGCCGGCTCGGCGAACTCCCGGACCGCGCGCTGGACCTCCGCGCTGCCCACCTGGGGCTCGACGATCTCGGCCGTCAGCACGACCGGCGGGTCCTCGCGCAGGTAGGCCTCGCTGATCTTCGCGACTGCGTCGCCCCGGTCGACCGTGCGGCCCTGCCGGGGTTCTACCGGGACCACCTGGTCACCTTCGAAGCGAACCCCTCCCTCGACCGGCTTACCGTCGATCTGCTGCGCCATCGCACCGATCGCGGCAGACAGCTTCTTCCTGTCGACCGAGACCGACGGATCCATGTCGCCGGCGCCGAGCAGCCCGGCAACCAAGGCGATGGGGTTCCAGCTGCGCTGGCCGGCCTCGGACACGGTGGCAGCAACGTCCAGCCGGAGCCCGGCCGTCAGCGGGTCGATCTCGAGCGTCTCGGCACCGACCTTCACCGGGACCGTCGCCTTAGCCTCATCGGCCAGCTCGCGGGCGAGAGTCGCCTCGGCCCGCTGGGGGCTCATCCCCCCGATGGACACGCCCAGCACCGTCGTACCGCGCGGAACACCGTTGCCGGCCGCGAGAAATGCGACCAGCCAGAGCAGCACGAGACCGCCGAACGCGCTTGCGGTGTAGCGCAGGGCGCGGCGGCGCGGGGCAGACAGCTGGGCGGGCTCGATCACGGGCAGCAAGAAACCTTGTCCGTCAACGGGAGGGGTACGCCGAGGCGCGTTCCGGACCATGGTACGGGACCTCGGGCCGGGTAGGCTCAGCCGAGCTCGCGGTAGGCGCTGCGGTAGTAGACCAGCGGGGGCTCCTCGCGGCCGCTGGTCTCGACCTCGAGCACAGCCCCCACGACGATGTCGTGGTCCCCGCCGTCGTGGACCGCGATGGTCGCGCACTGCAGCCAGGCCAGCGAGTCGTCCAGCAAGGCGGCCCCGCTGGCGGCCCCGCGGCGGTGTGGGTAGCGGTCCAGCTGGCCGCCCAGCGGGCGGCCACGGGTCGCGAACCACTCGGCCGCCCGCCGCCCGGACGCGGACAACACCGAGACGGCCCATTTGCCTGAGTCGACGATGGCGTCGTGGAAGCGGGCCTCCTTCTCGACGCACACCAGGACGAGCACCGGGTCCAGCGACACGGAGGTGAAGGCGCTCGCCGTCATGGCGTGGTCGATGCCGTCGCTGCAGGTGGTCACGACTGTCACGCCCGTGGTGAAGCGGCCGACGGCCCGACGGAACGCGTCGGTGTCGACCCGGCCGGGCTGGGCGGCGGCCCCCGCAGGTGGCTCGCCGGTGGCGGGAACAGACATCTCCGCGACCCTACCCGCGGATCGCGCGTGCTCACCCGCGGTCGGTCAGGCGGGCGTGCTGCTCTGCACGCTGGCCAGCCGGGCGTTGTTGATGACGATCGCGGCGGGTTGCTCCACCAGCCG
This sequence comes from Sporichthyaceae bacterium, assembly GCA_040004585.1. Classification (GTDB taxonomy): domain Bacteria; phylum Actinomycetota; class Actinomycetes; order JACCUZ01; family JACCUZ01; genus JBDUAP01. The sequence goes on along the minus strand of JBDUAP010000115.1, from coordinate 5,849 downwards.
CAGGGTGTTCAACGAGGCCTCGCCGAACGCGTTCTTCGTGGCACTGGACAGGGCCAGGCAGCCGACGACGCGGCCGCCCGCGCGCAGGGGCATCGACAAGAACGTCGCCATCCGTCCCTCGTCCTCGACACCGAGCAGACCGTGTTCGTCCGCGATCCGAGGCACCAGGTCGCTCACCATCACCGGCGTACCGGTCACCTGCGTCGCCGCGTCGGCGATGGCCCCGAAGAACTCGCTGTACTGCAGCTGTGAGGTTTCGCGAGCCACCGTCAGGTAGGTGAGCCGGTCGTCGAGCATGCACACGCCGGCCAGGTCGTAGTCGACGATGCCGCCGAGGACGGCCAGAACCGCGGCGACCGTCTCCTCGAAGCCGTGGACGTCGGAGGCAATAGACGTCACTTCGGCCGACACGGACGCCTCGAACAACTTGCGGTCCAGCAGCTCGGAGACCCGCGCCAGCACCTCGTCGTCCGGCAGCTCCACCGGGTCGGGGCGCAGCGGCGGCCGGCCGCCGCGCTTCTCGTCGGCGGAGCGGAGCACCGCCCGGACCGCCTCGATCAGCTCGGGGGCCTCGAAATCCTTGGTGAGGAAGCGGTCCGCGCCGGTCTGCTTGCCCCAGTAGCGGTCGGACTTTGCGTCCAGTGAGGTCAGGATCACGATCGGGATGTCCGCGGTCTGCCAGTCGTCCTTGAGCAGCCGGGCCGCGACGTAGCCGGACAGCCGCGGCATCTGGACGTCGAGAATCACCGCATCGGGCTGGGTGCGAAACACTCCCTGCACCGCCTCGACGCCGTCCTCTGCGATCACGACCTCGAAGCCCTCCTTCTCCAGGACGGAGGACACGATGCGTCGCAGCGTCGGACTGTCGTCCGCGATCAGAACGGTGGGCATCGGCAAACCTCGTCTTCGGCGCAGCGTGCGCGTATCAACGGCCGACGAGACGTCGGACCGTATCGATGAGTTCGGCTTGGTCGAACTCACTCTTGAGCAGGTAGGCGCTGGCACCGGCATCCAGGCCGGCTCGCTGGTCTGCCTTGTCGCCGCGTGAGGTCATGATCACTACCGGCACGTTCTCCCAGCCCTTGGTGCGCCGGATCTCCCGCGTGAGGGAGAACCCGTCCATCCCCGGCATCTCCACGTCGGAGAGCACCAGGTCGACGGGCACCCCGGTCAGCCGGGACGCCCCGTCCAGCCCGTCCACCGCGGTCGTCACGTCGTACCCAGCGCCCTCGAGGATGACTCGCTGGAGCTCGCGGACGCCGATCGAGTCCTCGACCACGAGGACACGGGGGCGGTCAGTGGCTCGCTGTGAAGGCAGCGGGGACACGCCGGTACGACGGGCAGAGGGCACCGCGACCGGGCCGGACCCGCTGGCGAGCTGCCGCACCGCGAGCTCGCGGATGTCCAGGACGAGCACCACGCTGCCGTCACCGTCAATCGTCGCGCCGGCCACCGTGGGCAGCCGGCCGATGAAACCACCGAGCTCCTTGACGACCAGTTCGAGTTCGCCCTCGAGCTCGTCGACGGCGAGCCCGAGCATCTCCCCGGACGCACTGAAGCTGACGATGATCGCCGCTCGGGGATCACGATCGCCCGGCGCCTGGAGCACCGCGCCGAGGTCCACCAGCGGGAACGTGTTGCCGTGCCGGACCAGGACGGGGACGCCGGCCAGCTCGTGCCGCTCGGCTCCAGCCAGGCCGATGGTCTCCACGACGCCGGCCACCGGCACGGCGTACCGCTCGGATCCGACCCGCGCGACCAGGCACCGCAGGACGCCCAGGGTCACCGGCAGGGTGATGACGAACCGGGTGCCCTCACCGGGGTCGGACTGGACCTCGATGGCGCCGCTGAGGTCGCTGACGACGGTGCGCACGACATCGAGCCCAACGCCCCGACCGGAGGTCTGGGTCACCTCGGAGCGGGTCGAGAAGCCGGGGGCGAACATCGTCTGCAGCAGGGCGGGCCCGGACATCGTGGACTCGGCGGACAACAGACCGCGGGCGATGGCGGCGGAGCGCAGAGCGTCCTCGTCGACCCCGTTCCCGTCGTCGGCGACCTCGATGACCACGGTCGAACCGGCTGCACGCGCGGAGACGGTGACCGTTGCCTGACCGGGCTTGCCCAGGGCCACCCGCTCGGCGGGCGACTCGCATCCATGGTCGACAGCGTTCGTGACCAGGTGGCGCAACGAGTCAGCAACGGTGTCCAGCACCCGGGTGTCCAGTTCGACGTCCTGGCCGGACAGGACCAGGCGGACGTCCTTGGCGTCGGCACCCGTCCCGGCGAGCTCGCGGATCAGCTGCGGGAAACCGGCGACCACGCGGCGGACCGGGACCATTGCCAGCCCCATGGCGCCGTCGCGCACCGAGCTGAGCCGGCCCTGAGCGTCCTCGCCCCGGCTGGCGAGCTCCCGCGTGGCGGCCACGAGCTGGTCGCCGAGAGCGACGAGGGCGTGCACCGCCTCGGCCGCGGCCGGCGGAAGCGGCGCTCCGGCGGCCTCGGCCCGCGTGGTCGCCTCACGCAGCTCGCGGGACCACTTCAGCTGGCTCGCTGCCAACGTCGACAGGTCGCGGCCGTGGCGCGCCAGCCGGCGGATCTCCAGCTCGGCCTCACCGACCACGTTGAGCAGGTCGTGCACGCGCCGAGTCGGCACCCGGATCGAGTCGCCGCTGCGCGGCCGGACATCCTCACCGTCGCCGTCATCCTCGACGCGGGCCAGCTTGGGCACCGCGACCGGCGACTCCCCGGCACACGCAGACTCCAGGGCGGCGATGATGGCGGCGAGGTCCTCAGGTCCGGCCGGGCGGTCGGCGCCGGGCATCGCCCGGGAGATGCCCTCGGCGGCCACGAGCAGGACGTCGACGAGGTCCTTCCGGGCGGACATCCGGCCCTCGCGCAGCGCTCCGAGCAGGTCCTCGGCGAGGTGGGCCACCTCGACGACGTCGTCCAGGCCCAGCATCCGGGCCGATCCCTTGACCGTGTGGGCGTCCCGGAAAAGGCTCGCGACGAGCTGCTTGGGGGACGCGGCTTCTTCGAGCCGGAGCAGCCCCTCGCACAGGGATGCCAGCCGGTCGTCGACCTCGGCCCGAAACGTCGCGACCAGCTCGGGGTCGTCGGCCCATTCGCTCACGACGAGGCCCGGGGACGCCCGGCCATCAGGTGACCCGGAACTGCTCGATGGAGGAGCGCAGCTCGGCGGCCAGGACGTTGAGCTGAGCCGCTGCGGCTGCGGCCTGCTTGGAGCCGACGGCGTACTGGCGGGAGACGTCGGAGACCTGGGTCATGGCCGAGACGACCTGGTCGGAGGCGGAGCGCTGCTGCTGGGTCGCGATGGAGATCTCCTTCGCGGCCGTCGTTGTCTCGTCCACCATGCCGGAGATCCGCTCGAGGGCGTCGACCACGTCGCGCGCGAGTGCAGCCCCGCTCTGGACCTCCTTGGCGCCCTGCTCACTGGCCAGGATGGTGGCGTTTGTCTCGGCCTGGATCTCCGCGACGATCGCCTGGATCTGGCCAGTGGACTCCTGCGCTCGCTCCGCGAGCTTGCGCACCTCGGAGGCGACCACAGCGAAGCCGCGGCCGTGCTCGCCGGCGCGGGCAGCCTCGATTGCGGCGTTGAGAGCCAGCAGGTTGGTCTGGTCGGCCAGGTCGTCGATCACCTCGAGGATGCGGCCGATCTCGTGGCCCTTCTCGCCCAGGGACAGTGCCCGGGTGGCGATCGAGTTGACCCGGTCGGCAATGGCGTCCATCGCGGTCACCGATGTGGCCACGGCGGTCCGGCCGTCTTCGGCGTGGCGCAGCGTCTCTGCGGCGTAGCGCGCGACGGACTCGGCGGTGTCGGCGATCTGGGCGGCCGTAGCCGCCAGCTCCTCGATCGTCGAGGTGGTCTCGGCGACGGCTGAGGACTGCTGGGTCGCACTCGCCGCGTGCTCCTCGGCGGTCGCGAGCAGGTCGCCCGCACTGGCGGTGATCTGCTCACCGCCGGAACGGATCTGCTCGACGAGCAGACGCAGGTTGGTCAAGGTGTTGCTGAACGACTCGGTGAGTGCCGCCACCGAGCCGTTGTCGCCGTCGGTGCGAACGCGCACGGCGAGATCGCCTTCCGCGGCCTGGGCGAGGACGCCGGAGAGTGCGTCGACCCGCTCACTGAGCTCGTCGCGCTCGCGTTGAGCAGCCCGGCGCTCCTCCCAGACGAATGCGCACAGCATGCCGACGAACCAGGTGATGGCCGGTCCGGACGGCAGGACGAGCACCAGGGCGCCGAGGTTCTCGGTGACCAGGTCACCGGTGACGGCGAACGCGGCTACCACACCTGCGGACGCGAGTGCGCCGACTGCGAGAGCGTGCATCCGGGGCATGGAGACCGCTGCGATGAGCAAGGGAGCGACGAAGAGGATCCAGAACGGCCGGTCCAGCCCGCCGGTCGTCGCGACCAGGCCGGACACCCAGACCAGGTTCGCGAGGATCAGGGCGCCGCGGTAGCGCTCGATCTGCCCGGCGGTGAGCACCCGGTCCCCGACCAGAGTCAACGCCCCCAGCCCAGCGGCGCTGATGAGGCCGAAGGTCAGCCAGGACGCGGCGGCCAGCCCGGAGAACGTGGCGCCACCAACCTTCTCGAGGATGACCGCCACCCCCGCGGCCACGGCGCTGACCGCGATGGTCACTGCCGATGCGCGGTTGAGCTTCTTCCAGAACTCCACCAGGGTCCTCCAAGCCGGCTCCGTGCGCCGCCCGGCACAAAGGGGGCGCATTCGTGGCATCGACTGCTCGCCCGCCTGGCTGTAGGCAGCAGAGGGACTTAGTGGGCGCTCAGACGCCGTGGCGCCGCCGGTCGACCTGCTCGCGCAGCGCCAGCAGGGCGTGCACGTCCAGCACCGCGATCGGCCCCTGAGCGTCAGACACCAGTCCGGACACGATCCGGGCAGCGTCGTCCGGCAGCGTCGCCGGCGGTGGCTCGGCGTCCAGCAGGGACACGTCGTACACGCCGGGGACAGCCTCGGCAACCAGCCCGGCAGTGAGGGCCTCGGCCTGGACGACCACGAGGCGCGCGCTGGATGCCAGCGGCAGCAACGGGGCGCCCAGCAGCGGGCGGATGTCGATGACGGGCAGCATCCGGCCCCGCCAGTTGGCCACCCCGACCAGGAAGGACGGCGAACCGGGGATGCGGGTGACCGTTGGCAGCGCGATCACCTCGGCGACGTCGGTCATGCTCACCGTGTAGCGCGAGGAGCCGAGCCGCAGCAGGATCCCGCCGGCGGGCTCGGCGTCGGAGAAGCCGGTCGTGACATACCCGAGGTCGCCGGAGGGGGTCCGGGCGGGGGCGGGCTCGGCATCGATGAGCTGGCTGTCCACGGTCGAGTCATCGGCCGGGCGGGGTTTGGCCTGTAGACGCGTAGGGCCAGGACACGGCCGCGCCGGCGACCAGCGTCCCGCCCAGCAACCACACGTAGCCAAGCAGGGTGCCCGGAACGACGAGGTCGCCCTCGGGCCGCCGCAGCGACAGCAGCAGCACGACGCTCACCCAGCCCAACGCGGCCAACGCCACCGGGCCTCTGCTCCGGCTGACCAGCCCCGCGGTCACGAATACCGCGAGGCTCAGCCCGAGGCCGACCAGCAGGCCGACCGGCACGCCGTACGACGTCGCGGCGTGCCCGAACGAGCCGAGCAGCCCGGCGCCGAACCCCCCGAGCGCCGCGACCGCGCCGGCGAGCACGCGGCGCGGGCGGGGCATGCCGCCAGGCTACGAGAGCGCAGGAACTGCATGATCACCGCCATCAGGAGAGCCACCTGGGGTGATCATGCAGTTTCTGTTGCGTGGTGGCGGGTTCCTAGGTGAGCCGCTCGCTGCTGTC
>JBDUAP010000114.1:0-7862 GCA_040004585.1 Sporichthyaceae bacterium | reverse complement strand
CTCGCCGCCCGCTAGGTTTCACAGCATGTCCACCGATGTGCGTGCCGCCGCCGACTTGCTCAAGGCTGCGATCGACCGCCACCTCGAAGCCTGCATCGACAAGGGCGGCGAGGAGGACCCGACGGTCCAGGCGGCCTACGACGCCCTGCGCGAAGCGGCCGAGACCTACGACGACCTTCTGTTCGACTCGTTCGACGAGGTCACCCCCTGGGAGTTCTCCGAGGCCCAGGTCTACGACGGGATGGAGGTCGAGCAGCCCGGAGTGCCGGCTCGGGTCACCGTCCTGCTGCGGCGCGACTTCGCTGTCCACTCGGCCGCCGACCTCATCGAGGCAGGGCGGCAGGTGCTCCGCGAGGAGGACGAGGACGACGCGACGCTGACCGCGGTGGACGCGCTCTCGATCTGTCTGGAGGCACACGGCCTGGACAAGACCACGGCGATGGCTGACGACCTGGGCCTGCGCTGGCTCGGTGGCACGACGTGGCTGCTCGACCAGGACGTCCAAGACGACACGATGCGCAGGGCGCCGTTCGCGGCTGCCGACGAGTCGCGGCTGCTCCACGGCTTCGTCGAGGACGTCAAGGCGGACTAGCCCGGTTGGGTCAGGTCTGCTCGGGTCAGCTCGGCTCGAGCCGGTTTCCGCTCCAGACGTACCCGTTCTCGGGCCGGCCAGCAGTGCCGTACCGCGGCCTGACCTCGGCCAGACCCATGGCGGTGAGCTGTTCGAGATAGCGCCGCGAACTCACGCGGGACAAACCGCAACGTGCGGCTGCCTCGCCGGCAGACATGTCGCCCTCGGTGTCGCGGAGGACCTCGGCCACGATGGACAGGGTGTGCCGCGACAGTCCCTTCGGCAGGTCGTCGGAGGAGGCAGCCAGTCGCGGTGCCGAGAGCAGCCGATCAACCTCGCTCTGGTCCCGGACCGTGCCTTGCCGTGCAGCCCGACGCTGCAGCTCCTTGCGCTGCGCCGCGTAGCCCTCCAGCCGCTCGCGAAACACCTGCAGGGTGAACGGCTTGATCAGGTAGTGGGCCACGCCGCCAGCCATCGCGGCCCGCACCGTCTCGACCTCGCGGGCAGCTGTGATGGCGATGACGTCGAGGCCCTGGCCACCAGGTCGGGCCCGCAGCCGCTGCAGCACCTGCAGCCCCGACATGTCCGGCAGATGGATGTCGAGCAGGACCAGGTCGGGCCGGAGCTCCTCGGCGGCGCGCAGTGCCTGCTGGGCGCTGTGGGCCTCGGCGACCACGGTGAACTCGGGCATCGACTCGAGGTAGGCCCGGTGCACTCCTGCGACCGCGAAGTCGTCGTCGACGACGAGGACCCGCACGGGCGGCTCGCGCAGGGTCACCGGCCCACCTCCTGGCTGCGCGAGCCGTCACCGACGGATGTGGTGGCGGGCAGCCGAACCGTGAAGATGGCGCCGCCGCCCTCGCGTTCGTCGATGGTGATGTCACCCGCGCGCCGGGCCACGATGCGGGAGACCAGGGCGAGCCCGATGCCGCGACCGTGGTCCGAGGTCGGTGCTTTGGTCGTGACACCGGTCTCGAAGATGCGGTCGCGCAGCTTCGCCGGCACGCCCGGGCCGTCATCGGCCACGCGGATCTCCACGCCCTCCTCGCACGTGTGCCGGACCAGGATGTCGACGCTGCCGCCCCCGCCCGTCGAGTCGATGGCGTTGTCGACCAGGTTGCCGATGATGGTGAGCACGTCGTCACCGGCGCCGTCGACCACCTCGGAGTCCGGGTCGAGCCGGAAGACGACTCCGCGTTCGCGTGCCATGGCGGACTTGGTCACGAGGACGGCGGCTACGGATGCGTCCTCGACCTCGGCCAGGGAAGCGCCGTACGTGGTGCCGCTGCCGCCACCGACCCGTTCGATGAACTGCACCGCCTCCTGGTTGCGGCCGAGGTCGATAAGGCCGGAGACGACGTGCAGGTTGTTGGAGAACTCATGAGCCTGCGCTCGGAGCGCTTCGGTGATGTTGCGCTGGCCGTCCAGCGCGCGAAGGGCGTCGAAGAGCTCGGTGCGGTCGCGCAGGGTGAGCACTCGCCCCACCTCGCGGTCCTCGATGCGGGCTGCGCTGCTGTTCACGACGAGCAACCGCTCACCGGAAAGGACCAACCGGTCGCTGAGGTCCTCCCCGTTCACCGCGAGGGGCAGGATGTCGTGGCTTGCCAGCACCTCGCTCGCGGGCTGCCCCGTGGGGTCCGCCGTGAGGTCGAGAAGGCGCATGGCTTCGTCGTTCACCAGCGCCAGCCGCCCGCGGGAGTCCAGCGCAACCACACCTTCACGGACACCGTGCAGCATCGCGTCGCGGGTCTGCAGCAGCTCGGCGATCTCCTCGGGCTCGAGGCCAAAGATGCGCCGCCGGACCAGGCGGGTGACGAGAACCGCTCCGAGCACCCCGAGGATCGCGGCCCCGGTCAGCCATGCCACCAGGCTGGGGATCACGTCGGCGAAGTCGGCTGCCATGGTGCTCTTCAGAACGCCTACCGAGACCACGCCGATCACCTGACCGGACGAGTCGCGCACCGGCACCTTGGCCCGCAGCGACGGGCCGAGGGTGCCTGTCTCGGTGCCGACGAACTCCCCGCCGGCCAGCGCGATGCTGGGGTCAGTGGAAACCCTCTTCCCGATTTGGGACGGCTCGGGGTGCGAGTAGCGGATCCCGTGCCGGTCGGTGAAGACGACGAACTCCGCGCCCGCTGAGCTGCGGACCACCTCGGCCAGCGGCTGCAGCGTGCTCGACGGGTCGTCGCTGGCGTACGCCTTCTGGACCGAGTGCAGCGCAGCGAGGCTCCGGGCGATCGTCAACACTCGCCCGGCGTACGTCTCGCGAATCTGCCGTTCCTGCAGGTGAGCGGCCAGGAACCCCGCGCAGACCAGGGTTGCCAGCACGATCGCCACCTGCATGGCCAGCAGTTGCAAGGCCAACGGAAATCCGCGTCTCATGCGGTCATCGTGCCTCAGCAGCGTGTGACGCGCACCACGACCTAAACGACCAATACGACCGGTATGACCACAGGCTGGTCTCGGTTCTGCCTGCGCGCCTAACGTCCAGCGCACTCGGAGTAAGAAACCTCCACGAAAGGACCTCTCGATGTCCGCTCTTGCCCGCCTTCTCCCAACGCTTCGCCGCGGACGGCAGCTCCGGACGGGCGTCGCCACGCTGGCCGTCGCCTGCCTGGCCCTGACCGCCTGTGGCGACAGCGGCGGAACGTCCGGATCGTCCGGAACCAACAGCGGCGATGCCAAGCCCATTAGCCGACTGCAGATCATGGCCCCCGCCGACCCCGGCGGCGGCTGGGACAGCACCGCCCGCGCCATGTCCACGGCCATCGAGGGCGCCGCCCTGGCGAAATCCACCACGGTCACCAACGTCCCGGGAGCCGGTGGCACCATCGGCCTTGCCCAGCTGGCCAATGAGAAGAGCGAGGACTTCCTCATGGTGATGGGACTGGTGATGGTCGGCGCCATCGAGACGAACAAGTCCAAGAACACCTTGGACGATGTCACGCCGATCGCCCGGTTGACGGCCGAGGACGAAATCATTGTCGTGCCGGCCAAGAGCCCCTTCAAGACGATCAAGGACCTCGGTGACGCCCTGAAGGCGCAGGGCCGCAAGGTCTCGATTGCGGGTGGCTCGGCAGGCGGCACCGACCACATCCTGGCCGGCCTGGTGGCCAAGGCGGCCGGCGCGAGTCCGGCCGACCTCAACTACGTCCCGTTCTCCGGCGGTGGTGAGTCCCTCGCCGCGCTGCTCGGCAACAAGGTGTCGGCTGGGATCTCCGGCGTGAGCGAGTACGCCGAGCAGATCAAGGCGGGCAAGCTGCGCGCGCTCGCCGTGTCCGGTCCGGAACGGGTCGACGGTGTGGACGCGCCCACGATCAAAGAGGGCGGGTACGACGTGGAGCTGATCAACTGGCGCGGCGTCGTGGCGCCGAAGGGGATCTCCGCGGACGCGAAGGACCGCCTTGTCACGCTCGTGACCAAGCTGCACGACTCCTCCCAGTGGAAGACGACGCTCACCGAGAAGGGCTGGGATGACACCTTCTTGGCCGGTGACGAGTTCGCCAGCTTCATCAAGGAGGAGGAGACGAAGACGTCCGCGGTTCTCAAGGACCTCGGGCTGGCCAGTTAGTCATGCAAGCTTCGCAGGAGGAGACCTCCGGTACGGCGGCACGCTCGGCCGTACCGGAGATCGCCGCGGCGGTCGTGGTGGTGGCACTCGGCGTGTTCACGATCGTGGACGCGCACCGCATCAAAATTCCGTTGAGCTCCAACGCCGTCGGCCCCCGGGTCTTCCCCTACGCCGTCGGTGTTGCGCTGATCGTGGCCGGCATCGCGGTCGTCGCAGCAGTCCTCCGCGGCGAGCCGGCTGACCCGGAGGGTGGCGAGGACATCGATCCGAACGCCCCCACCGACTGGCTCACCCTGGCCAAGGTGCTCGCGGGCCTGGCCCTGCACGTCGTCCTCGTCGACCGGCTCGGCTGGGCCCTGGCCGGAGCGCTGCTGTTCACCGTGGTGGCCTGGGCGCTCGGGGCGAGCGTCTGGAAGGCAGCGATCGTCGGGGTGATCCTCGGGTTCGTTGTGCAGGCACTGTTTGTCTCGGGACTGGGCGTGACCCTGCCCGCGGGACTCTTCGACGGGGTGAGTCTCCTCAGTGGGTGACTTCGGTTCGCTGATCGACGGTTTCGGGACTGCTCTGCAGCCGACGTACCTCCTCTATGCCCTCATCGGGGTGACGCTCGGCACGGCCGTCGGCGTGCTGCCGGGCATCGGCCCGGCGATGACGGTCGCGCTCCTGCTTCCGGTGACGTACAAGCTCGATGCGACCGGCGCGTTCATCATGTTCGCCGGCATCTATTACGGCGGCATGTACGGCGGGTCGACGACCTCGATCCTGTTGAACACCCCGGGGGAGTCGTCCTCGATCATCACCGCCATCGAGGGCAACAAGATGGCCAGATCGGGTCGCGGCGCGGCCGCACTGGCAACCGCGGCGATCGGCTCGTTCGTGGCCGGGACCATCGCCACCATCGGTCTCACCTTGGTTGCGCCCACCCTGGCAAACCTGGCCGTGCAGCTCGGGTCGCCGGACTACGTCGCCCTGACGGTGGTGGCGCTGCTCACGGTGTCGGCCCTGCTGGGGTCCTCGGTGTCACGGGGACTTGCATCGCTGAGCATCGGCCTGCTGCTCGGGCTGGTCGGGACCGACAACCTCACCGGTCAGCAGCGCTACACGTTCGGCCTGCCCGTGCTCGGGGATGGCATCGACGTGGTGACGTTTGCGGTTGGTGTCTTCGCCGTCGGCGAGGCGCTCTGGGTCGCGTCCCGGCTGCGGCACGGTCCCCTGGCAATCACGCCGGTCGGCGGCCGCTGGATGACCCGCCAGGATTTCAGCAGGTCGTGGCGTCCATGGCTGCGCGGCACCGCACTGGGCTTTCCGATCGGGGCGATGCCGGCTGGGGGCGCAGAGATACCGACCTTCCTGTCCTACGCCCTGGAGAAGAAGCTCTCGAAGCACAAGGAGGAGTTCGGCACGACGGGGGCGATCGAGGGGGTGGCCGGGCCGGAGGCGGCAAACAACGCTGCTGCGGCCGGCGTGCTGGTCCCGCTGCTCACGCTCGGCCTGCCGACGTCGGCGACCGCTGCTGTTCTCATCGCCGCGTTCGAGGGTTTCGGGATCCAGCCCGGCCCGCTGCTCTTCGAGAACGAGCCCGACCTGGTGTGGGCGCTGATCGCGAGCCTCTATCTCGGCAACATCCTGCTGCTCGTCCTCAACCTCCCCCTGGTTGGTCTGTGGGTGCGGCTGCTGCGGGTCCCGCGGCCCTACCTCTACGCCGGCATCCTGATGTTCTCGGCCCTCGGTGGCTACGCGCTCAACGGCGTGCGGACCGATCTCTGGGTGCTGCTCGGGATCGGCGTCCTCGGCTATGGCATGCGCAGGTTCGGCTATCCGATTGGCCCGGCGGTGATCGGGCTGATCCTGGGGCCAATAGCCGAGAAGCATCTGCGCCGATCTCTGGCCATCAGCCAGGGTGACGCGACCGCCCTCGTCTCGACCCCGTTCGCGGCGACGATCTATACCCTGCTCGCCGTCGGGATCGTGGTCACCCTGGTCCTGCGCCGCCGGGCAAAACGCGTCCTCGACGAGATCGTCCACCCGGAAGCCGTGGACCCTGAAGTGGCGTCGTAGGTCGTCACGCGATTTGACGCCGCCGATGCGCACGGTGACGGAGCGTCCTCCACCGGGGTGACGCTCCTGCGCCACCCGAGTGACATCAGCGTCCGGTGAGGGCCACCGAGCCGGAGCCGACTTAACGTGCCCTTCGTGACGCGACGATTCGAGGCAGGTCGGGCACCGGACATCCGGCCGCGGCTGGACGGGCAGGAGCTCGTCGGGACGCCGGTGCAGTTCTATCGGCGCAAGGTCCTGGGCATGTCCGGCGTGTGTGGGCTCTGGGTCGGCGGCAACCCGGTCTATGACGTCAACGTGTTCGATGCCGCGGGGTATCCGCTGGGGAGGATCGAGCCGGAGACCTCGATCGCCGAGCGCATGTACGACGAGCTGCGCCGGGTTCTGATCGCCGACGACATCCACGCCTGACGGTTCGCAACCACCACCGCCGAGGTCAGCGCTCGGGGTAGCCCAGCTGTGGCGCGGAGACGTCGTCGAGTGCGGAACGGATCTCAGCCGGCAACGTCAGCCGCTCGGATGTCAGCGAACTGCGCAACTGCGCCGCCGTACGTGCTCCCACGATCGGCGCGGTGACACCCCGGGCGTCGCGCACCCAGGCCAGCGCCACCTCCAGCGGGGCCGCGTCGAGACCCTCGGCGGCGGTGTGCAGCGCACCCACGATGCTGCGCGAGCGGTCGTCCAGGTAGTGCTCGACGAAGCCGGCGTAGTCCGGCGAAGCGGCCCGTGAGTCGCCGGGGATGCCGGTGCGGTACTTGCCGGTGAGCACGCCCCGACCCAATGGCGACCAGGGCAGCACGCCGAGGCCCAGGGCGGTCGCGCATGGCAGCACCTCGCGCTCGATCCCGCGCTGCAGCAGCGAGTACTCCATCTGCGTCGACACCACCGGGGCCCGTCCCGGCCAGGCCGCCTGGAACGTTACGGCGCGCGCCGCCTGCCAGCCCGAGTAGTTGGAGACGCCCGCGTAACGCGCGCGGCCGGTCGCGACCGCGTGGTCGAGCGCTCCCAGAGTCTCTTCCATCGCGACGTCCTCGCTCCAGGCATGCACCTGCCACAGGTCGACATGGTCGGTCCCGAGGCGGTGCAGCGAGCCGTCCAGCGCGTCCAGCAGAGCGCGCCGCGACGTGTCGACGACCCGTTCTCCGGTACGCCCGGAGATGCCCGCCTTCGTTGCGAGCACGACCTCCTCGCGATCGACGACCGACGCCAGCAGCTGCCCGATCAGCCGTTCGGACTCGCCATCGCCGTAGCTCGCCGACGTGTCCAGCAGCGTCCCGCCGGCCTCGATGAAGACCTTGAGTTGGTCGGCCGCCTCGTGCTCGTCGGTGTCGCGGCCCCAGGTCATCGTGCCGAGGCCGAGGCGGGAGACCTTCAGACCGGTGGTGCCGAGGTACCGCTGCTGCATGCGGCAAAGATTAGCCAGCGGCACGACGTCCCCGGGCGGCGGCACGCCGGACGGGTGTCGGTCAGGTCCGGGTCAGGTTCGGCTTGTAGGCTGCCGTCCTGTGAACTATCTGGACGCGATCATCCTGGGCATCGTGGAGGGACTCACCGAGTTCCTCCCCGTCTCCAGTACCGGCCACCTGACGATCGCCGAAAAGATCCTCGGCTACAAGATCAACGACGCCGGGACTTTGGTGCGCTTGCTGGTCTGCTTGATCG
>JBDUAP010000113.1:0-7866 GCA_040004585.1 Sporichthyaceae bacterium | reverse complement strand
GCGCAGGCCACGATCAAGGCGCTCAGCATCGAGACCGGTGCCCCCGACCGGGACACCCACCTGCGCTCCGGTGACTTCTTCGAGGCCGAGAAGTACCCGGAGATCACCTTCCGCAACGCCCGCGTGGTGAAGCAGAAGGGCGCCACCTTCCAGGTCGTCGGCGAGCTGACGATCAAGGACGTCACCAAGGAGGTCGAGCTCGAGGTCGAGCTCGACGGCGTGGTGACCGACCCGTTCGGCAACGAGAAGCTGGCCGTGACCGCGACCACCGAGATCGACCGTGAGGACTTCGGCATGGCGTTTAACGTCGCGCTGGAGACCGGCGGCGTCCTCGTCTCCAAGAAGATCAAGATCGAGATCGAGGCCCAGGCGATTCGCCAGGTCTGACCTCCGGGCTGGGTAGCCTCGGACCCTCGTACAACTCCGTACTGCCCACACTGCCCACAGCCCGAGGAGCCCCCATAGTGCTGACCGTTCGCCCGATCAGCGCCGAGGAGCACCTCGGGCTGTTGGCGTCCCGGGACTCGGCCAGCTTCCTGCAGTGCCCCTCGTGGGGCGAGGTCAAGCGGGAATGGCGCTCAGAAAGCATCGGCTGGTACGACGAGCAGGGCATCCTCGTCGGGGCCGGCCTGGTGCTCTACCGCCAGGTCCCCAAGCTGGCGAAGTACCTCGCCTACCTGCCCGAGGGCCCGGTCATCGACTGGGCAGCCGAGGACCTCGAGGCCTGGCTCGCCCCGATGGTCGCGCACCTGAAGGCCGAGGGCGCGTTCGGCGTGAAGATGGGCCCGCCGGTCGCGGTGCGGCGCTGGCAGGCCGCCACGATCAAGGCCGCGATCGCCGCGAACAGCGTCAAGCGGCTGGCGGACCTCACGCCCGACGGCACCGACCCGGTGGGGGAGCGGGTGGCCGCAACCCTGCGCCGGCTCGGCTGGCGAGCGCCCGCCGACGAGGAGGGCTTCGCGACCGGGCAGCCGCAGTTCGTCTTCCAGGTCCCGCTGGCCGGGCGCGAAGACGACGAGCTGCTCGCCGGGTTCAACCAGCTCTGGCGGCGCAACATCAAGAAGGCCGACAAGGCCGGCGTCGAGGTCGTCGCGGGCGATGCCGAGGACCTGCCGGCGTTCCACGCCCTCTACCTCGAGACGGCATCGCGCGACGGCTTCACCGGTCGGCCGCTGTCCTACTTCCAGCAGATGTGGGCGGCGATGACCTCCGAGGACCCGGACCGGATCCGGCTCTACCTCGCGCGCCACGAAGGCGACCTGGTCGCCGCGACGACGATGGTCCGCGTCGGCAAGCACGCCTGGTACTCCTACGGCGCGTCCTCGAGCAACAAGCGCGACGTGCGCGGCTCCAATGCGATCCAGTGGCGGATGTTGCGCGACGCTCGCGCGGCCGGCGCCACGGTCTACGACCTGCGGGGCATCACCAACACCCTCGACGAGAGCGACCCGCACTTTGGTCTCATTCAGTTCAAGCTCGGCACGGGCGGCGAGGCTGTCGAGTACCTCGGCGAGTGGGACCTCCCCCTCAATCGCTTGCTGTTCAAGGCTTTCGAGCTCTACCTGAGCCGGCGCTGACATGACTTTCACCGTGCAGATCGACGTGGCGCGCTGGCGCGAGCACCACAAGCATGTGCTCGCCGAGCTGCCCGGACTGGTCCCGGTTGCCAAGGGCAACGGCTACGGCATCGGCAACGCCCGGCTCGCTCAGGAGTGCGCCGTGCTCGGTGTCGACACGATCGCCGTCGGCACCGACCGCGAGGCCGCCGAGGTCGAGGACGCCTTCGACGGCGACATGCTGGTGCTCACTCCGGTCGACGCGGACACGTCGTACGACGACAGCCCGGCGGCAGCGCGGACCATCCACACCATCTCGCACCTGAGCACGTTGCAGGTCGCGCCACCGGGCGCCCGTGTCGTCATCGAGTGCCGCACGTCGATGAACCGGCACGGCATCCGACCGGAGCAACTACCGGCCGTGGTCGCGGCCGTCGCGGGCAGGCAGCTGGACGGCTTCGCCTTGCACCTGCCGCTGGACCGACCGCGCGGGGTCGACCCGATCGCCGAGACGACGGCGTGGATCGACCGACTGACCGCGGCGGGGCTGCCGACGACCACGCTGTGGGTGAGCCACCTCGAGGGCGCCGACCTGGCCCGGCTGCGCGGGCGCCACCCGGGCGTCACGTTCCGGCCGCGCATCGGCACCCGCCTGTGGCTCGGCGACCGCGACGCCGTCGCGGCGCGCGGCACCGTGCTCGACGTCGAGCCGCTCTCCCGCGGGGAGCGCAGCGGCTACCGCCAGCACCGGGCCCCGTCAGCCGGCCACCTCGTCGTCGTCAGCGGAGGCACGGCGCACGGGGTCGCGCTGGAGGCGCCAAAGGCGGTGCGCGGGTCCCTGGCGCGGGCCAAGGTGCTGGCGCTGGGCACGATGGAGGCCATCGGGCGCAACCTCTCACCCTTCAGCTGGGCCGGGCGACAGCGATGGTTCGTCGAGCCGCCGCACATGCAGGTGTCACTGATCTTCCTCCCGCACGACGTCGCCCCGCCCTCGATCGGGGACGAGCTCGACTGCGCGGTCCGGCTCACCACCACCCACCCCGACGTGGTCCGCGACGTCTGATCGCCGCGGCGGCCATGGCAGCCGGAACACGTCCGGCACACCGTCGAGCACGCCGCCCGCCGGGTCGTCCTCGAGGCCGTTCGCGCGAACCGGGTCGTGCTGCGGGTTGCGGATGTCGCGCACGATCATGGCGCACAGCCACAACGTCCCCAGGATGTGCAGGAAGACCGTGACGCCGTAGGCCTCCTTGTCCAGCCCGCGGTTGGGCGTGCCGGGCGGGTAGCCGGCGAGCAGCATCCAGATGCCGAAGAAGTGCACGACCTCGGTCGCCTGCCAGATCAGGAAGTCGCGCCACCGCGGCCGTGCCAGCGCAGCGAGCGGGATCAGCCACAGCACGTACTGCGGTGAGTAGACCTTGTTCGTCAGCAGGAACGCCGCGACGGTGAGAAACGCGAGCTGCGGGAACCGCGGTCGCCGCTCGGCCGTCAGCGCGAACACCCCGATCGCGAGGCAGGCCACCGCGAACAAGCCGCCCGCCAACGGGTTCAACAGTTTGTCCGGTACGCCGTAGCCTGCTTGGTCGAGCACGAACCAGATCGAGCTGAACCCCTCGAGCCGCTCGCGACTCAGCGTGTAGAACTTCGCCCAGCCGGAAATGTCGATCAGCATCACCGGGACGTTGACGACCAGCCACGCCACAACGGCAGCCGCGAAGGCCCGCCGGAACTCGCGCAGCTTTCCGGCCCGCCAGCACAGGACGAACAGCGGACCCAGCACGAACAGCGGGTAGAACTTCGCGGCCGTGGCGAGCCCGATCAGCACGCCGGCCGCGACGGGTCTTCGACGGGCCCACGCGAGCATGCCGAAGCCGAGCAGCGCCACGGCGTACAGGTCCCAGTTGATCGTGCCGGCAAGGAGCAGTCCCGGCGCCAACGCCACCATCGCGGCATCCCACGGCCGGCGGCCGGCCAGCTTCATCGTGGCGAACACCGTCGCGGCCGCGCACATGGCGAGGGCAAGCGCGTTGATGTCGAAGTACCACCGGGACCGGTTGGACTGGTCGCCGCTGTCCGGCACGAGCTTCGCCGTGACCCACATGGCGGCGCCGGTCAGGACCGGGTACTCCACCCGCCGGTCCTCGGACTGGTGGATATAGGGCACCTCACCGTCGGCGAGGCCGCGGCCGTAGTACAGCGGGGGGATGTCGCTGTAGCAGCCGTGGAAGAAGTGCCCCGGTGCGGTGAACCCCTTCTCGCGGCAGTGCTCCTTCTGGAGCAGGCCGAACCCGGAGACCACGAACACCATGACGAGCAGCACCCGCAGCGGCGTCCACCAGGCACCGCCGCGGCCGACGTCGGCATGGCGGCCCATCGGCCCGCCGACGAGCTCGCTGCCCCGGCGTACGACGGGGTCGTCCCGGCTGGGGATGACCACGTCGGCCGGCATCGCTGGCATGCCGGCTTGCAGTGTTCCCCGCGTCCCCGTCATGGCCGGAATTGTGCCCGACGTGGGCCGGATCCCGGTCCAGGGGCGGTGGTCAGCCCCCTGGCGCGGCGCTACTGGGGCCTCCGCCTCCGCCGGCAGCGCCACCGCCCGGCCCGACCGAGATGCTGGAGGGCGGCCCCGTCGGTGTGATGGATGGTGACGGCGTCGGTGGCACCGAGCTCGGTGTCGGGGTGGGAGTCGGCGAGGACGTCGTCGGTGTCGGCGTGGCGGTCTTGGTCGGCTTCGGGTTGAGGGCCTTGCCGACGTCGGCGCGCGGCGGGAAGTTGATGACCTTCTCGCCAGCAAGGGCGCCCTTCATGAACGCCGTCCAGACCCGCGCCGGGTAGGCACCGCCGAAGAACGTCGACATGCCGGCGACGCCGTCCAGTGACTCGGTGCCGTCACCCTTGTAGAAGTCGACCGCCGCCGAGAGCTGGGGTGTGTAGCCCACGAACCAGGCCGACCGGTCCTCCGCCGTGCCGGTCTTGCCCGCGACGGGGCGGCCGACGTTCTTGGCCTCGGTGCCGGTCCCGTTCTTGACGACCTGCTGCAGCGCAAAACTGACGTCGGCCATCACGTCTTGGTCGAAGACGCGGGCCTTCTTCACCTTGTGCTTGAAGCGGCTGCCGCCGTTGGACCCCTTGACCTCGGCCACGGTGTACCACTGGCTCGCTGTGCCCTGCGCCGCGAACGTCGAGTAGGCGCTGGCCATGTCGATGTTGCGCGCCGAGTTGGTGCCCAACGGGATCCGCGCGTTGGCGAGCAGGCCAGGAGTCTTCTCCGGGATGCCCGCAGCGACCGCTGCGTCGAGAACCTTTCGGGCCCCCATTTGCAGAGTGAGGTCCACGAAGGCCGTGTTGATCGAGTCCTCGGTGGCTTTGATGAGGTCGACGGGGCCGCCGTAGGACTGGTTGAACTCGTTGTTGACCGGCTTGCTGCCGGGCACCTTCAGCGGCGAGTTGCCGGCGAACCGGCTCTTGAGGCTGATGTCGTCCTGGAGCGCAGCGGTCAGCGCGAACGGCTTGAACGCGGACCCCGGCTGGACCCGGGCCTGGGTCGCCTCGTTGTGGCCGCCTGCTTTCCCCCCGCCGTACATCGCGATCACCGCGCCGTCGCCCGGCCGCACCGCCGACAGACCGATGTGCACGCCCTTGGCCTTCTCCTTCGGGCGCTCCTGCTGGACCGCGCGCACGGCCGCGCGCTGGGCCTTGCGCTGGAAGGTGGTGATGACCTTCAGGCCGCCGACGTCGATCTCCTGGTCGGTGAAACCGTCGACCTTGAGCTCGCGGCGCACCGTGTCCATCAGGTAGTAGTTGGTGCCCGAGGCAGAGTTCGCCTTCCTGGCGGGTGCCACCTCAGGAAGCTTCTGCTTCGCCCGATCCGCCTGGGAGAGCCAGCCCTTGGCGACCATGCCGTCGAGCACATAGTCGAACCGGGCCTGCAGCGCCTCGGGGTGGTTGGCCGGGTCGTAGCGCGCCGGCGACCGGATGATCGCGGCAAGGGTCGCACCCTCGGCGACGCTGAGGTCGCCCACGTTCTTGTTGAAGTAGGTCTCCGACGCGGTCTCGATGCCGTAGGCCCGGCGACCGAAGTAGATGACGTTGAGGTAGTCCTGCAGGATCTTGTCCTTGTTGTCACGCTGGTCGAGCTTGACCGCGATGAAGAACTCCTTGGCCTTGCGCTTGTAGGTGCGCTCCTGGGTCAGGTAGACGTTCTTCGCATACTGCTGCGTGATCGTGGAACCGCCCTGCGTCGAGCCGCCCTTGAGGTTGTTCCAGAACGCGCGGGCGATGCCGGTCGGGGAGACGCCGTTGTTCTCGTAGAACGAACGGTCCTCCGCTGCGAGCACCGCCTCCTGGACGTGCTTGGGAACCTTGTCGATCGTGACGTTGAGGCGGGTCTGGTCGCCGAAGCGGCCGATCTCGGTCTTGCCGTTGCTGAAATAAACGACGGTCGTCTGCGCACCGGCCAGCTGGTTCGGCGTCGGGATGGTGGTCTTCGCGTAGGCCACTCCGACCAGGGCCACCATGGCGAGGAAGCCCACCGATACGAGTGCCAGGAACTGCTTCCAGGACGGCACAAAGCGGCGTACGCCGGTGTGTTCCGAGCGGGGGTAGTCGACTCTCAACAGGTCCTCGTCCAACGGGGTAGGGGTCTCGGCCAGGGTAACGAGACGCGGCAAGCGGGGACGTACCCGCCGTCGGGTGCGGTCATGCCCAGGACGGTGGCTGGTGCCTCATGAGGTGGCGGTTAGTGGCGGTTAGTAGTCGTCTTCGGCGGTGTGCTGGCGGCGGGGTGGTCGGCGGGAGACGCCAGCTCCCAGGACGTAGCAGAGGGTCAGATGGTTCCACGAGCACTCGTGGCAGACCTCGACCACGTAGACCCGGAACTCGCCAAGCTGGCGGGCCATCGGCTCCAGCTCGGCGGTCGCCTTCACCCGGCCGGAGAACTGTCCCAGCTCCTCGCCGTACATGTAGGTCACGTGCGTGAGTTTCGTGCGCCGGCAGACCGGACATGGCCGGTCGGTCGCCTCACCGTGGAATCGGGCCGCGCGCAGGAGGTAGGGGTGGGCGTCGCACGCCGCACCGTCGTTCATGCTCCCGGGAAACAACCCGAGCAGCGTGGCGCGGCGCTGGAGCGAGTAGTCGATGACCGACCGCTGGGACCACACAGCGACAGATCGTAGAACTGAGCTGGCAGAGGGGCGACTTGCCGAATCGCCCGGCGTCTGCCTATCGTGTCGATGTATCGCGCCGATACATCGGACTGGATCGACCACCCGATCCTACCTCCGGCCGATGCGACCGACCGCGGAAGGGGAAGTCATGAGCAAGCGCGCTGGCGTCCTTGAGTTCGCCGTCCTCGGCCTCCTGCACGACAGCTCGATGCACGGCTACGAGCTGCGCAAGCGCCTCAACGCCGTCCTCGGGTCGTTCCGCGCTCTGTCCTACGGCTCGCTGTACCCCTGCCTCAAGGCGCTGGTCCGGACCGGCTGGATCGCCGAAGATGCGGCCGCCGACGGGGTGGCCCCGCTGGCCGGCAAGCGCTCGAAGATCGTCTACAAGCTGACGGCCGACGGCAAGGAGCGCTTCCAGGAGTTGCTCGCCGAGAGCGGCCCATCCGCCTGGGAGGACGAGAACTTCGGTGTCCACTTCGCCTTTTTCGCCCGCACCGATGCAGCCACCCGGCTGCGCATCCTCGAAGGCCGGCGCAGCCGCCTCGAGGAGCGCCTCGAGGGCTTCCGGGCCGCGCTGACCCGCACCCGTGAGCGCATGGACACCTACACCCAGGAGCTGCAGCGGCACGGGCTCGAGTCGGTGGAGCGCGAGGTCCGCTGGCTCAACGAACTGATCGACAGTGAGCGGGAGACGGGCCGACGGACTCCCCCGAAGCAGAGAACAACCCGACCGGGCACGAGCGGACCGACCACAGGCGTCCGTAGCCAGACAGCCACCGAGATGAACCAGCAACTGAGGAGCAACTGATGGGTTCCGTACGTGTAGCCATCGTCGGCGTCGGCAACTGTGCCGCATCGCTTGTCCAAGGCGTCGAGTACTACAAGGACGCTGACCCGCTGGCTCGGGTGCCTGGTCTGATGCATGTGCAGTTCGGCCCCTACCACGTGCGCGACATCGAGTTCGTCGCTGCGTTCGACGTCGACGCCAAGAAGGTCGGGCAGGACCTCTCGGACGCGATCGTGGCGAGCGAGAACAACACCATCAAGATCACCGACGTGCCGCCGACCGGTCTCACCGTGCAGCGCGGTCACACCCTCGACGGCCTCGGCAAGTACTACCGCGAGACCATCACCGAGTCCGACGA
>JBDUAP010000112.1:0-7923 GCA_040004585.1 Sporichthyaceae bacterium | reverse complement strand
AGGCGACGCGCACGATGTCGCAGCCGGTCGCGGTCAGCTCGGCGATCTGCTGCAGGGTCGCGTTGATGTCGGTCGTCTGTGTCGTGGTCATCGACTGCACCGACACCGGGGCGTCGCCACCCACCAGCACGCCACCGACGTTGATCTGGCGGGACTTGCGGCGTACGGCGAGCGGCCGGGCCGGGACGGCAGGCATCCCGAGGGCAACGGTGCTCATGTCCTCAAGTATGCCTCGCTAGCCGAGTCGAATCGGGTTGACGATGTCCGCCGTGAGCGTGAGCAGCGTCAGGCCGCCGAACAGCAGCAACACGAGGTAGGTGAGCGGCAACAGCTTGTTGTAGTCCACCCGGCCCGGGTCCGGCATGCCGCGCCGGGAGGCCCACCAGGAGCGGGCCTTCTCGAACCAGATGATCGCCACGTGCCCACCGTCCAACGGCAGCAGCGGGAACAGGTTGAAGACGCCGATGAACACGTTCAGCCCGCCGAGCAGAGCGAGGAAGACGATCGGCAGGCCGAGCTGCGCCGCCTCACCGCCGATCCGGCTGGCACCGACCACGCTGATCGGCGTCTCGGCGTCGCGCTGCTGCCCGCCGATGGCGTCGATGAGCTTGGGGATCTTGGACGGGAACTTGGCGATGGCCTGGAAGGTCTGACCGACGGTCTGCCCGACGTACCAACCCGATGCCGGGACGGCCGCGACCGTGCTGTAGTGCAGCGTCTGCGACGGAAGGGCGACGGAGACGCCGATGGCCGAGACGGTCTGCAGTTTGCCCGTGTCCTGGCCGGTGGGCGGTCGCTGCGTGGCCACGAGGTCGGCAGTGACCGTGTGAAGCTGCCCGTCGCGCTCGTAGACCACCGAGGTCGGGCCGGCCGGGGACTTGCGGATCGCGTCCACGACCTCGCCATAGGTCCCGGTCGCGACGCCCCCGACGGAAACCACCCGGTCGCCCGGCCGGAGGCCGGCGGCCTTCGCCGGCGCAACCGGGTCAGCAGCGGTGCACTTACGGAACGACTTGCCGTCCGGCGCCAGGTCGTAACCCGGGATGACGCAGGAAGAGATCACGCCGACGACGGGCGCCGCGGCACGCGCGTCGAACTTCAAGGCGGCCGGGTTGGGCAGGCCGGTGGTGAAGGCCATGGCGAAGAAGATGATCGCTGCGAGGACGAAATGGGTGGCCGAGCCGGCGACCAGCACGATGGTGCGCTGCCAGACCGGCTGCCGCCAGAAGACCCGGTGCTCGTCCTCGGGGGCGATCTTGTCCTCCAGCGGTGTCATCCCAATGATCTTCACGAAACCGCCGGCCGGGATCGCCTTCACGCCGTACTCGGTCTCGCCGCGCCGGAACGACCACAGCGTTGGACCGAAACCGGCGAAATACTGAGTGACCTTCATGCCGAAGGCCTTGGCAGTGACCAGGTGACCGGCCTCGTGCAGGCAGACCGACACCAGGATGCCGAAAGCAAAGATGAGCACGCCGAACCAGAACGTCATGCGGTGGAGCTCCCAGACGTGAGGTGACGGGCGCGCTCTCGCGCCCAGGTCTCTGCAGAGAGAACATCGGCCAGCGTTAGGTCGTTCCCAAGCCCGGGGTGGCCCTGGGTCTGGTGCTCGTCGAGCACCGCGGCCACTGTGTCGAGGATCACAGGGAACGCGAGCCGGCCGGCCAGGAAGGCCTCGACGCAGACCTCGTTGGCGGCGTTGAGCACGGCCGGGGCCGTGCCCCCGGCGAGACCGGCCTGACGAGCCAGCCGTACGGCGGGGAACGCCGTGTCATCGAGGGGAAAGAACTCCCAGGTCGACGCCGTCGTCCAGTCGCAGCCCGGAGCTGCATCGGCGACCCGGTCGGGCCAGCCGAGGGCGAGCGCGATCGGCAGCCGCATGTCGGGCGGGCTGGCCTGCGCGATGGTCGAGCCATCGACGAACTCCACCATCGAGTGCACGACAGATTGGGGATGCACGACCACGTCGATGCGCTCATAGGGGACGTCGAAGAAGAGGTGCGCCTCGATCAGCTCCAGACCCTTGTTCATCAAGGTCGCCGAGTTGACGGTCACGACGGGTCCCATCAACCAGGTCGGGTGCGCGAGCGCTTGATCGGGTGTGACGTCGGTCAGCTCCTCGCGGGTGCGGCCGCGAAACGGCCCCCCGCTCGCGGTCAGCACCAGCCGGCGGACCTCGTCACCCGATCCCGAACGCAGGCACTGGGCCAATGCCGAGTGCTCCGAGTCGACCGGCACCAGCTGCCCAGGGCGCTGAGTCGCCGCCTTGACCAGCGGCCCGCCGGCGATGAGGGACTCCTTGTTGGCCAGCGCCAGCATGCGGCCAGCCTCGAGCGCCGCCAACGTCGGCGCCAGCCCGATCGACCCGGTCATGCCGTTGAGGACGACGTCGCACGGCAGCGAGGCTGACCCGGCCAGCTCGGTCGCGGCGTCGGGACCGGCCAGGATCTTGGGCACCCGGGACTCCCCGGAGCTGAAGCCAGCGGCCTTGGCGGCGGCATAGAACGCGAGCTGGAGGTCCTGGGCGGCACTCGCCTTCGCGACCGCAACCACCTCGACCCCGAGGTCGAGGGCCTGCCGCGCCAGCAGGCCGACGTCGTTGCCGCCCGCCGCGATCCCGACAACCCGGAACCCGTCCGGATTGCGACGCACAACGTCGATCGCCTGGGTCCCGATGGACCCGGTCGAGCCGAGGATCACGACGTCGCGCACCCGCCCAGTGTCCCCTACTGCCTTCATCCCCTCGCCAGGTCCGAAGTGGCTCGCGGCGGTACCCGCACGGTTGTTCGGACACATCGGCGGGAAATGGCGGCAGCGGCTCGCCGTCGTACGCGCAGGCGACGTTCGCTGACATGCTGCAGACCAACGGTGTCGCGCTCGTCTTCACCGGTCGTCGGTGCTACCGGTCCGACCAGTCCCGACCTGCCCAGCCAACGGAATTCGTCGCCGAAAGGCCCTGCCGCCCCGGATTCCGTCACAGTATCGTGGCCGGCATGACCCACTCCACCGTTGCCGACCCCCAGCTTTCACTCACCGGCGGTCCGCGGCTCCCGCAGGAGCGCCGGCTGGTGACCGCCGTGCCGGGGCCCCGATCGACCGAGCTGTTTGCCCGCCGCGGCGCCGCGGTCGCCCGCGGGCTGGGCACTACGCTGCCGATCTTCGTCGAGCGCGCGGGCGGCGGCGTGATCGTGGACGTCGACGGCAACTCGCTGATCGACCTGGGCTCCGGCATCGCCGTCGTGAGCGTCGGCAACTCCGCGGACGCCGTGGTCGCGCGGGTGCGCGAGCAGGTGAGCCGGTTCACCCACACCTGCTTCATGGTCACGCCGTACGACGGCTACGTGCAGGTCTGCGAGGCGCTTAACCGGTTGACTCCCGGCGACCACGAGAAACGTTCTGCGCTGTTCAACTCGGGCGCGGAGGCCGTGGAGAACGCGGTGAAGATCGCCCGCGCGCACACCGGTCGGCAGGCCGTCATCGTGTTCGACCACGCCTACCACGGGCGCACCAACCTGACGATGGCCCTGACCGCCAAGAACATGCCCTACAAGCACTCGTTCGGCCCGTTCGCACCCGAGGTCTACCGGGTGCCGATGTCCTACCCGTTCCACGACGGCCCGGAGGTCGACGGAGCCGCGGCAGCACGTCGGGCGATCGAGCTGATCGAAGCGCAGGTCGGCGCCGACAACGTCGCGTGTGTCCTGATCGAGCCGATCCAGGGCGAGGGCGGCTTCGTGGTGCCGGCGCCGGGCTTCCTGCCCGCGATAGCGAAGTGGTCGAAGGACGCTGGCGCGGTCTTCGTCGCCGACGAGATCCAGACCGGCTTCTGCCGGACGGGTGACTGGTTCGCCTGCGACCACGAGGGCGTCGTTCCCGACCTGGTGTGCACGGCGAAGGGGATCGCCGGCGGGCTGCCACTGGCCGGGGTGACCGGCCGGGCCGAGATCATGGACGCGCCGCATGTCGGCGGCCTGGGCGGAACCTATGGCGGCAACCCGGTTGCCTGCGCCGCCGCGTTGGGCGCCATCGAGACTATGGAGTCCGAGGACCTGTGTGCGGCTGCGCGCCGCCTCGGTGCGGTCATGACGCCGGCGCTGACCGACATGGCCGGCCGGCACGACGTCATCGGCGACGTGCGTGGCCGCGGGGCCATGGTGGCGGTCGAGTTCATCCGCCCCGGGACCCGCGAACCGGATGCCGCCAGGACGGCCGCCGTGGCCAAGGCTTGTCACGCCCAAGGGGTCGTCGTGCTGACCTGCGGCACCTACGGCAACGTGGTGCGGCTGCTCCCGCCGCTGGTGATGCCCGAGGCGCTGCTGGCCGAGGGGCTCGGTGTGCTCGCTACGGCGCTGGCGGCTACCGCTCCGTGACATGAACGTCAAGACGCGCAAGCTGCCGCTCCCTGACGATGACTGATCAGAGCACGACGACCGACCGCAGCACCGCACCGCGTTCCATCTTGGCGAAGGCCTCCTCGACGTCGTCCAGGGCGATGGTCTCCGACACGAAACGGTCGAGGTCGAGACGGCCCTGCAGGTGCAGGTCGATCAGCATCGGGAAGTCGCGGCTGGGCAGGCAGTCGCCATACCACGAGGACTTCAGGGCGCCGCCGCGCCCGAAGACGTCCAGCAGCGGCAGGTCGATCCGCATGTCGGGAGTTGGCACACCGACCAGCACCACCGTGCCGGCAAGGTCACGCGCATAGAAGGCCTGCTCGTAGGTCTCCGGCCGCCCGACCGCGTCGATAACGACGTCGGCACCGAACCCACCCGTCAGCTCGCGGATGGCCTCGACCGGGTCTGTCTCGCCGGAGTTGACGGTGTGAGTAGCGCCGAAGTCCCTCGCCCAGTCGAGCTTGCGCTGGTCGATGTCGACCGCGATGACCGTGCTGGCACCCGCGAGCACAGCTCCGGCGATCGCACCGTTGCCGACGCCGCCGCACCCGATGACGGCCACACTGTCGCCGCGACCAATCTGACCGGTGTTCATCGCCGCGCCGAGCCCGGCCATCACCCCGCAGCCGAGCAACCCGGCGACCGCCGGTGCCACCTCGGGGTTGACCTTCGTGCACTGCCCAGCCGCGACCAGCGTCTTGTCGGCGAACGCACCGATGCCCAGCGCCGGAGACAGCGTCGTGCCGTCGGCGAGGCTCATCCTCTGGGTGGCGTTGTGGGTCGCGAAGCAGTACCACGGCCGGCCGCGCAGGCAGGCCCGGCACCGACCGCACACTGCGCGCCAGTTGAGGATGACGTAGTCACCGGGCGCCACATCCTTGACGTCCTCCCCCACCGCCTCGACGACGCCTGCCGCTTCGTGGCCCAGCAGGAACGGGAAGTCGTCGTTGATGCCACCCTCGCGGTAGTGCAGGTCGGTGTGGCAGACACCACACGCCTGAACCTGCACAAGGGCCTCACCCGGACCGGGATCGGGGATGAGCACAGTCTCCAGCGAGACCGGCTCGCCCTTCGCGCGAGCGATCACGCCACGCACCTCGTGCGGCACGGCAGTCCCCTCTCGATCGGTGCGCCGACGCTACTGCTCGCGCTGTCCCCACGGTGAGCCGTAGGCGGTCAGCAGGTCCAGGAACGGAACGGCATCGAACGCCTCCGGCCCGAGGACCCCGCTGCCCTTCCAGCGACCACTGGCGAGCAGCTCGAGGGCGACGACGGGGTTGACCGCCGTCTGCCAGACCACCGCCTGGGAGCCGTACTCGCTCATCGACCACTCGTTGTCCACCACGTGGTAGAGGTAGACCTCGCGCGGCTGACCGTCCGTGCCACGGCCTTTGACCCAGGTGCCGGCGCAGGTCTTTCCGCGCATCCGGTCGCCGAGGGCGGCCGGGTCCGGAAGGACAGCCGCGACGACGTCGCGCGGCGAGACTTCCGCAGCGCCAACCCGCACCGGGTCGGTGCGATCGAGCCCGACCTTGCGCAGCACCTGCAGCACGGTGATGAACTCCTCGCCCAGGCCGTACTTGAAGGTCACCCGCTTCGCGTCGACCCACCGCGGGATGAGCAGGACCTCTTCGTGCTCGACGTTGACGCACTCGACCGGGCCGATGCCCTCCGGGAAGTCGAACACCTCTGGCTCGCTGAACGGCGCGGTGGTGAACCAGCCGCGATCCTTCTCCCAGATCACCGGCGGGTTGAGGCACTCCTCGATCGTCGTCCAGATGCTGAACGACGGCGCGAACGCGTAGCCGTCGACCTCGAGGTTGGCGCCGTCGCGCACACCGATCTCGTCAATGCTGTCGAACAGATGGTCGGCGGCGTAGCGCGCGAACACGTCCGAGAGCCCGGGCTCGACACCCATGCCGCAGAGAGCCAGCCGGTCGGCCTGCTCCCAATCGCCGGCCTTGGCGAACTGCTCGTCGCC
Source organism: Sporichthyaceae bacterium (assembly GCA_040004585.1). GTDB lineage: Bacteria > Actinomycetota > Actinomycetes > JACCUZ01 > JACCUZ01 > JBDUAP01. Next base: position 1,548 of record JBDUAP010000112.1, on the reverse strand, counting down.
CAGCTTCACGCCGGTAAGCGCGTGCGGGTCGTCGGGGTGCGGGTGGGACAACGACATCGCCATGTCGAGGTAGTTGGCGCCGGCCGCGAACGCGCCGTCGAAGATCGACATCACGAACCGCGGGTCCACCGCATTCAGCACGTGCGTGATCGCCTTGGCACGGCACAGCTCGGCAACGGCGGCGGCAGACGAGGCGTCGACCTGCGCGGGGGAGAAGCGGGTGTCGGCGGCGTACGACGAGACCGCTTGCTCGGCGCGCCGTACGTCGTAGTCGGCCACCACCATTGCGTCGAAGAAGTCACGCCTGGCAGCGATCCCCACCACCGCTGTGCCGACGCCGCCGGCACCGACGACCAAGACCCGCATGCACGCCCTTTCAGGAAGGTTGGCTACTTCAGAGCAGCGAGGATCTCACCCGCGGCCCGGTAGCCCGTCTCCACCGCCCCGTTGAGGTAGCCCTGGAAGTCCTGCGAGGTGTGCTCACCGGCGAAGTGGCAGGTCCCGACGGCCTCCTTCTCCACCCCGCTGAAGGAGGTGTACTGGCCCACCTTCCAGTACGAGTAGGAACCGAGGGTCCAGGGGTAGGCCTTCCAGAAGTCCAACGTGACCTTGCGGTTCCACTTCTTCGAGATGCCCGGCAGTACCGGCTCGATCTGCTCCAGGAAACGCGCGGCGTACTGCTCCTTGGTCAGGCTGCCGAAGTCAGCACCGATGTTGCCACCGGTGTAGTCGACCAGAATGCCCTCGGTGCCGGGCTGGGCGCGGGTGACCTCCCAGGTGGCCTGGTAACCCGTGTCGGCGTAGCTGTCCCCGTTGTTGCCGAGGGTGCGCCAGTGCCGGTCGGTGAACTGCAGGGCCAGCTTGCTGTTGGTTCCCATCGGCAGGTTCTTGATCGCCGTCATCTTCAGCTTGGAGAAGCCCGCCTTGGTGAGGTCGACCGAGCGGAGCATGGAGAACGGGATGGCGATCACCACGTGGTCGGCGATGAGGGTCCGGGTGGTGGCGCCCGTCTGGGTGGTGACCGACCAGGTCCCATCCGTGCGCTTCGCCAGCGCGACGAGCTTGGTCTCGGTCTCGATGGTCGAACCCGAGTTCTTTACGGCAGACACGAGACCGTTGACGATCTGCTCGTTGCCACCGCGGACGTGGTACTTCTCGTTGCTGGGGCCGAAGATGCGCAGCTGGCCCTGCCCCGAATAGGCGAGCAGATACAGCATGTTCAGCGAGCTCTGTACCGAGCACTCGCCGCCGTACTCGATGTTGTAGGCGACATCGAGGAGCTGGCCGAGGCGGGACTTCATGCCCCCGGGCACGTAGCTGATGATCCAGTCAGTGATCGACATGTGGTCCAACTCGTAACCGCGGGGAGTGTAGTTGTCGTAGAGCGTCGGGTAGCTCGCGGCGGACACGTCGGAGTGCAGCTGCTGCCAGATCGTCTTGATGTCGTCGGTGGCCTCGGCGAAGGTGTAAGGATTGCCGTCGAAGTAGTAGACGGGCTCGGTGCCGTTTTGCTCGGCAGCGAGCAGGTTGTCCAAGGTGAGGCCGAAC